>NZ_DJGW01000083.1:17263-40963 GCF_002432845.1 Sphaerochaeta sp. UBA5836 | reverse complement strand
GATCCTGTCATCGGGGCTGTCAGGGAAAAGGAGCCGGAAGCTTCACCGTTTGCAGAAGAGGACACTGGTTTTCTTGCAAGAGTGTACAGGGAGCTTGAAAATCTGAAATGAGTCAACTTTCCTTATAGGTGTATCCGATACCCCAAACGGTCTTGATCCTGCTGCCGTACGCTCCGAGTTTTTTTCTGATGGTGGCAACCTGGACATCGATGGATCGGTCGGTGACAGGGTAGTCGCTTCCCTTGATCCGGGTGATCATCTGGTTGCGGGTGAAAACCTGTTCGGCATTGCCGGCCAACAGATAGAGCAATGAGAATTCAGTTGCCGTAAGGTCGATTTCTTGGTTGTCCACCAGGCACACATGCCGACCCTGATCCATGACCAGGCCTGCATGATGTACCACTTGAGGGCTCTGAAGCTGTTCCGAGCGTCTTAAGACAGCCCGGATTTTGCTGGTAAGCACATTCATGCTGAAAGGTTTTGTCAGGTAGTCATCGGCTCCCAGTTCCAAGGCGGTGATGATGTCGCTCTCCTCTCCCTTTGCCGATACCACAATGATGGGTGTTGTGTTGTTCAAACCGTATCGAAGCGTCTTGATGAGCGTAAGCCCATCCATGACCGGCATCATGATGTCGAGGATGATCAAATCGACGCTTTGCGATGAGAGAACTTCCAAAGCTTGTTTGCCGTGTTCCGCCTGGAGTACGGCATATCCGTTGCTGGCCAAGGTATAGCGTTCCAATTCTCGAATGTCGATGTCGTCTTCAACTACCAGAATCGTATTCATGATCAAACCGTAGTACACAATCCTTTATGAATGCAAGGGTGGATGTGGTTTTTTCATAGATTATTCACACCTTATGAATCAGGACGCCCGAAGGCGTCCTGTTCCGATGAGGTATTTCAGCGCGGGATGGCCAGGATTGTGGCCAACTCGGGATTCTTCTCAATGTTCTTCTTCAAATCCCGTTCACGACCCTTGTTCACATAGTCCTTCTCTTCAAAGGTATAATGGAAGTTGGTATGTACATCGTAGGTTCCGTTCATCAATGCATAGGCATCTTCGGTCATGACCAGCTCTTCATCGGTGGGGATCACCAGAATCTTGACCGGAGAGTCATCGGTGCTGATCACAAACTCACCATTTCTGCTGAAACATACTTCGTTCTTGTGTTCATCGAGCTTGGCCCCGATGGCTTCGAGTCCTTTGCAGGCTCCAAGGCGGATGTGGCGGGCCATTTCCCCCACACCGGCGGTGAATACGATGGCATCGAGCTTGCCGTCAAGCAGGGTGGCATAGCCGCCGATGTATTTCTTCAGCCTTCTGCACTCCATATCGATGGCAAGTTTCGCACGAAGGTCTCCTTCCTGGCTGGCCTTCAGCACATCGCGTCGGTCGCTCTTGCCGCACAGACCGATCAAGCCGCTCTTCTTGTTGAGGGTGGTATCCATCTCCTTGGCGCTCATGCCGGTGTTGTCCATCATGTAGGGGATGATGGCCGGATCGATGTCGCCGCTGCGAGAACCCATCACCAGGCCCTCAAGCGGGGTGAGACCCATGGAGGTGTCGATACAGATGCCATTCTTCACAGCACAGACTGATGCGCCGTTGCCGATGTGGCAGATGATGACATTGGTATCCTTGTTTTCCTTGCCCAACACAACTGCGGCACGCTTTGCACAATAGAGATGGCTGGTTCCATGGAAGCCGTAGCGCCGTACATTGTACTTGGTGTACCATTCGTACGGAACTGCATACATGAAGGCTTCATCGGGCATGGTCTGGTGCCAGGCGGTGTCGAGGACGATGGCCTGGGGAACATCGGGCATGGCCTTTCGGGCTGCCTCGATACCCATGATATTGGCAGGCATGTGCAACGGGCCGAGGGGAACGACCTTCTTCAACTGCTCGATGACCTCATCCGTTACCAGTGCGGACTTCTTGAATACCTCGCCTCCATGCAGGACCCTGTGACCGACTGCACCGATTTCCTTGAGGTCCTTGATGACGCCATACTCATCATCCATCAGCATGCGGATGATCAACTCGATGGCTTCCTTGTGGGTGGGGGAAGAGAATTCTGCGTGGTACTCCTCCTTGCCGTTGGCTTTATGCTCAATGGTGGAATACTCCAGTCCGATTCGCTCTACGACTCCTACAGCAAGAATATCCTTGTTCGCCCAGTCGTAGACTTGGTACTTGGCAGATGAGCTGCCACAATTCAGGGTCAGAATTACCATGAAAGACTCCTATAGTTCATATGGTTTACCGATAATTGGAATGTTGATTGGTTCCAAGTCATTAAATCACTATTACGCAGAATAATCAACCTGAAGCAAAACAGGAAGTACTAGTTCTTTTCCTATCATGAAGGTAGCTCTGCTCTGTCTGTTTCTTTTGCCCTTTGCCGATCTTGTGGGGCAATCGACACTCAATCTGACGTTCCATCCCGACACCGGATATTACAAAGGTAGGTATACCTATGCACAAAAGGCGTTTCAACTTGACGTTGAATCCAACATCAATCTCAAAAGGATGCAGATGCAGGCGAAGGTGAACAAGCTCTCATCCCCATATTTTTCCTACACCGACAGCCGATACATTGGCCTGTACACCTTCCTGCCGGCACAGTCCTGGCGAAGCCTTTCCTTTCAACAACCGGCCTATTCGGTATCACTGCTGCGCGGTGGGGGAGAGCAGACCGCAATCGAGGTCCAGGCAGGCTCTTTTTCAGCCCTCTATCAGCTGGGACCGAACGATGTGCATGCTGAGGATTTGGCCTTGGCGTGGGACAATCACCTCCTTGGGCGAAACCTGATCGTCCGATACCGGTTTGATTCAGATCAGGCCTTTTGGAGTGTTGAGGGTGTATGGGGGGAGTTCCGTAGTCTTGCAATCTCAACGACGGCGGGCATCAGAGTGGGGCCCGTCAGTTTTCAGAGCAGCAGCAACAGCCCTTTTTTTGTGCGGAACCTGGAGGCCGGCATTCATGTTCAAAAGAAGGGCTTCAGCCTGCATCACAGCTACAGCTCCACCCTTGGCCTTCCCCCCATCCATGGCGGGCACTCCCAGACGATGCAGACTGTTCTTGAGACACGCTTTGCGTATAAGGGCCTGTCAGTAGAGTACCAACAAGAATTTTTGGTTGATGCACTGAGTGCAAGGAGCCGGGAGATGGAGCTGCAGGTGCTGTATGCAGGTTCCAAGCTGCAAACCGGCGTGGTGTTCTCCTCCGATTCCCCGCCAAAGCTGCTGATGGAAGACAAGATGGCAAGGCTGTCCTTCCAGTCTTCAAAAATCTCTGCAGTGTTTGTATTCCAACGAAGCAACGGCTCGGTCTCCCTTCGCTTCCACCCGCAAAAAGGCCTGACAATCTCCTATTCCTTCCATATCACCACCGACCAACATAATGAATCTCCTCCTCGAGCATGACATGAGTCTTCTCAAACACGTGCTGTCTGATATGCTCGATGAGTGCTTTCACATCGCTGCTAGTGGCATGCTTGTTGGGATTGATGATGAAATTGGCGTGACGCAGAGACACTTTCGCCCCCCCGATGGAGTATCCCTTCAAGCCGCACTCATCGATCAGCTGTCCTGCATGCAGGGCTTCGGGATTCTTGAAAATACATCCTATGCTGGGGTGGTCGTACTGGCCATTCAGTTTTCGCTTTGCTTTCACCTCATCCTTGCGCTTGCGGGCTTCACTTGTCTGGGTAATCGGGGTGAGCCTGAAACCAGCTTCATAGATGATGATGTCTTTTCGGTTCGAGAACGGGGTGTTGCGGTAGGTGAAATCGTCACGGTGAATCTGTTTTCGATGCATCTTCCCGTCCATTGTCAGGTAATCGACATAGTACAGCAGATCCGAGATATGCATGCCATGTGCTCCGCTGTTGCCGGCAATGGCTCCCCCCACCGTCCCAGGAAGTCCTCCAAGCAGTTCCAGCCCGCCCAAACCATCCTCGAGGGCGTAGTCAATCGCACGGTCGAGCAAAAGGCCGCTGCGGACACAGAACATCTCACCTTGGACATGCCTTCGCCTGAGGTGGCATGTGAAGATCGTCAGCCCTTCGATGCCGTCGTCGCTTATCAGGCAGTTGGTGGCGCTGCCGAGAATGGTGATCGGCAGTTTGTGCGTTTGCGCATAGTCGAGGAGGAGGCGCAACTCATCAAAATCAGAAGGGTAAGCTGCCAAGTCGGCCTTGCCGCCGGTATGGATGCCGCTGAGCCCAGCCAGTTCAACCTGCTCGATGAGCAGGTGGTCAAGGTTGATTTTTTCATCGCTATTGCGTACATTGGTATGCATGGAGTCATCTTACCCCCTTTTTTCGGGGTGGGCAACCTAAAGGAGCTCTGCATGTCTGTCCTTCTCTACAATACGATGAGCCGTCAGCTGGAACCATTCCAGCCCATCAAGGAGTCTGATGTAGGACTCTATACCTGCGGCCCGACTGTATACAACTATGCACATATCGGAAATTTGCGGACATATTTGTTTGAAGACCTGTTAAAGCGCACCCTCCTCATTTCGGGTTTCAAGGTGAATCATGTGATGAACATCACCGACGTCGGTCATTTGACCGGTGATGGGGACGACGGGGAAGACAAGCTTGAAAAGATGGCAAGCAAGACCAACCGGACGGTATGGGAAATCGCATCCTACTACACCGAGGCGTTTTTCAAGGATTATGATGAACTGAATATGATCCGGCCGTCCACGGTCTGCAAAGCCACCGATCATATAGAGCAGATGATTGCATTGATCAAGCGGCTTGAAGAGAGAGGGCACACCTATATCAGTGGGGGAAATGTCTACTTCAGCATCGACTCCATAGATGATTACGGAAAGCTTGCCCGCCTTGACCTACAAGCCTTGAGGACTGCAGTACGTGACGATGTCGAGGTGGATGGGAACAAGAAGAACAGCAAGGACTTCGTTCTTTGGTTCACCAAGAGCAAACACGGAGAGCAGGCGATGATGTGGGACTCTCCTTGGGGCAGGGGCTTTCCCGGTTGGCACATCGAGTGCTCTGCAATGAGCATGCACTATTTGGGTGAGTCGTTCGACATTCATTGCGGCGGCATCGATGCCATTCCGGTGCACCATACCAATGAAATCGCGCAAAGCGAGGCGGCCACCGGCAAGCCTTGGGTCAAATACTGGCTGCATGGTGAGTTCTTGCTTGATGAGACAGGCAAGATGAGCAAGAGCAAAGGTGAATTCCTCACCTTGGGCCTGCTTGAGAGCAAGGGCTTCGATTCGATGGATTACCGGTATTTCTGCCTGGGCGGGCACTATCGCAGTCAGCTGAAGTTCAGCTTTGAGTCGTTGGAAACCGCTCGCACGGCCCGCCGCAACGTATATGACCGAATTCAGAATCTTTTGAATCAGGGTGCAAAAAAGATTGCGTTGCAACGAAGTGAGGCCTTGGCCTACCAATCGGCATTTCTTGAGCATGTCCAAAATGACCTGAATACTCCCCGCTCCCTGGCCGACCTGTGGGGCGTGCTGAAGGATGAAGGTCTCTCAATCGATGAAAAATACACACTCTGCCTGTACTTCGACCAAGTGTTTGGCTTGAGGTTCGACACCATCACCAAGGCTGAGGAGCAAACCTTTCCACCTGAAGCGATGGCGCTGCTGCAACAGCGAATTGAGGCGAAGAAGGTGAAGGACTGGGCTCTAGCGGATTCTCTGCGTTCAGAATTGGATGCGATGGGCTATGTTGTCAAAGATACACCTTCGGGAAGCTCTTTGGAAAAAAAGATGTAACTTGGTTACTGGTGAGTTGTTAACGTTATGGAAATACAGAGCAACGATGAGCGAGCGTTCAAGCGAGTTTATGAAGAGGTTTTCCCGATATTGATGCGCGTGGTCTATCACGTCACCAACAATCAGGACCTTGCTGAAGAGATTTGCCAGGAAGCTTTCATCAGGTTCTTTGACAAGGGGATGGAGTTTGCCACCCTTGATGATGCCAAGTATTGGCTGATCAGGGTGTCGAAAAACCTTGCCATCAACCAAGTGAAACGGAAAGCCCGGGAGATGGGGATGGTGGAGAAGCTGAAAAAGGTTCCTGCCATGCATGCCAACACTTCCGACGGTGCCCAGGTGTTGGAGGATAAGGAGACCCGCAAACTCGTACAGGAGGCCATAGACCAGCTTCCTGAGAAGTTCAGGCTTGTCATTGTGATGAAAGAGTATACCGACATGGATTACAAGCAAATCGCGAGTGTGCTCCATATTTCTGAAAGTAATGTGAAGGTACGAGTCTATCGGGCACGTAAAATGCTCGAGTCGATTCTCAGCCAGGAGTAGTGTATGTGTGTGGACGACGAACTGTTGAATACCTATCTTGACGATGAGCTGCAGGAACCTTGGAAGACCCAGGTCCAGGAGCATCTTTCCTATTGCAACGCCTGTCGCCAACGTTTGGAGCAACTTCGCTCATTGCATCAGACTTTGTATGATGCAAGGTTGCGTGACTCTGACATCAAGGCTCGCCAGGATCGGGTATACGCGTACTTTGAGAAGACGCGGTTTCCCTCCGCAAACAAGAAGATGCACATTTTTCGCAAAAAAATTCAAATCAAGCTGGTTCCAGCTTTGATCACCAGCGCAGCTGCGTTCGTGGTGGTATTCATCGGTGCGTTCATGTTGTTCGGCACACAACCCCAGATGGGACAGGAAATCCTTCCTGGGGTTGTCGAGCCCATTAACAGTGCTCACATTCGGCAGGTGACCGATGTTCAGAAACCTTCTCTCGATATGTTCAGTCTGGAGCAGATCGTTCAGCATCTTGACGCCATGGGGTATGCAGTCAAGTTGGAATTGAAGGCGGTGACTCCTCTCGAATAAGAGATAAATCCTCTCGCTCTCATGTCGAAGGCTCTACATTCACTTGTAGAGCCTTCCCTATTTTGCTACTATGAACAGACTCTTTTTCCGAGTAGGAGGCAGTTTGTGAAGGCAATTGAATTGGCCAAAGCCTATGATCCAAAAACGTTTGAGGATCGAATTTATCAAGCATGGACCCAAGAGGGTTTGTTCAAGCCGGTAGCAGGGCAGCAGACTCCATTCACCATTGTAATGCCTCCTCCCAACGTCACCGGAATCCTGCATATGGGTCATGCCCTGAACAACTCCCTGCAGGACATCCTCACCCGGTACTACCGCATGACCGGCAGGCCCACCCTGTGGGTGCCCGGAACCGACCATGCAGGGATCGCCACCCAGAACGTGGTGGAACGCCAGCTTGCCAAGGAAGGCCTTCGAAGACAGGACCTCGGACGGGACCGGTTCCTTGAACGTACCTGGCAGGTGAAAGAGAAGCATCACAGCATCATCAAGGAACAACTGCAGAAAATCGGCTGCAGTTGCGACTGGGAGCATGAAAGATTCACCATGGATGAAGGCCTCAGCCAAGCGGTACGGGAAAGCTTTGTCACCCTGTATGAGCGCGGACTCATCTACAAGGGCGAGTATCTGGTGAACTATTGCCCGAAGTGCGGAACCGCACTTGCCGATGATGAAGTTGAATACCAGCCGGTGCATGCCTTCCTGTACGATGTGCGGTATCCCTACAGTGATGGAAGCGGGTTCATCACCGTTGCCACAACCAGACCCGAGACGATGTTCGGCGACGTTGCCGTTGCCGTCAATCCCGAGGATGAACGATATACCCACTTGGTGGGCAAGCTGGTGGACCTTCCCTTGACCGGCCGAAAAATCCCCATCATTGCCGACAGTTTCGTTGATATGACGTTCGGCACCGGCATGGTGAAGATTACTCCGGCTCACGATCCCAACGACTGGCAGTGCGGCAAGCGCCACAACCTTGAAAAAGTGAATGTACTGAATGCCGATGGGACGCTCAATGAGAACTGCCCGGAAAAATACCGAAACATCAATGCCATTGAGGCCCGGTCACTGGTTGTACAAGACTTGAAGGAACAGGGGTTCCTGATCAAGGAAGTGGAACACAACCACGATGTAGGTCATTGCTACCGTTGCAATACCGTTATTGAGCCGTATCTGTCCAATCAATGGTTTGTCAGCATGAAAGGTATGGCCGACAAGGCCCTCAAGGCTTGGAAGGATGAGAAAATTGTCTTCTATCCGAAGCGTTGGGAGAATACCTACAGCCATTGGCTGGAAAACATCCATGACTGGTGCATCAGCCGTCAGCTGTGGTGGGGGCACCGAATTCCTGTGTGGGAGTGCCGGCAGTGCAACGAAATCATCGTAGCCAGACAGGATCCCTCCGAGTGTCCGAAGTGCCATAGTACCGATCTTGTGCAGGAAACGGATGTTCTCGATACCTGGTTCAGTTCATGGTTGTGGCCGTTCAGTACGTTGGGATGGCCGCAAAAGACAGCAGATCTTGCCACGTATTTCCCAACCACCACGTTGGTCACCGCCTACGATATCATCTTCTTCTGGGTTTCCCGAATGATCATGGCTTCCTTGGAGCTGATGGGGGACGTCCCGTTCCGCGATATCTACATTACCGGTTTGGTTCGTGACAAGCAGGGAAGAAAGATGAGCAAGAGCCTGGGAAACGGAATCGACCCCTTGGATGTTGTACAGCAGTACGGCGCTGATGCGATGAAGTTCACCCTCTGCTACATGGCCACCCAGGGTCAGGACATCCTCATCGATATGGACTCCTTCAAACTTGGTTCCCGTTTTGCAAACAAGGTATGGAATGCCGCCCGGTTCCTTCTGATGAACCTGGAGGGTGTGGATGCTATCGATGTTTCCTCGGTTGATTTGTCAACCATGGACAAGTGGATCTACCACCAGCTCAATGAGGCAGCGCGGAAGGTGAAGTTGGCGCTCGAGAGCTATAAGTTCAGTGATGGCGCCCAGGCTGTGTATGATTTCTTCTGGAACGATTTTTGCGACTGGTATATCGAAAGCGCCAAACAAGGTTTGTACAGCGAGGATTCAGGGCTCAAGGAGCGGCAGGTGGCCCTGCTTCTGGACCTTCTCGCCGAGTCGATGCGCCTGATGCATCCCTTTGCTTCCTTCATCAGTGAGGAGATCTACCAAAAGCTGCCAAACGTGGAAGGTCCGCTGATCACCAGCTCGTATCCCGCTTACCGCAATGACCGGATTCATGATGAGGATGCAATGAAGGTGGCAAGACTGCAGGAAGCGGTTACATCCCTGAGGGCATTGCGTTCCGACTTGGGCATTCCTGTCGAACGAAAAATCCGCGTGGTGGTCAAGTGCGACCCGTCATTCTTTGCAGCTTCCTTCTTTGAGGAACAAAAGAGCCTGATGGCCGGCTTTGTAGGAGCTTCTTCGCTTGAAGTGGATGAGAGTGCAGACACCGCCAAGGCGGTTCCCGTTGCCGGTACCGGCTATGAGATGTTCGTCTTCGTTCGTGAGGCCATCGATGTAGAGAAAGAGGTCGCCAAGCTGGAAGCCGACATCGAGAAGAGCCGCAAGAGCCTGGAAGGTGTTCTCGCCAAACTCTCAAACGAGAAGTTCATTTCCAATGCGAAAGCTGAGGCCATAGAGAAGGAACAAGGCAAGAAGGCCGAGTTCGAAGAAAAAATTGAGAAGGGTGAAAAGCACCTGACATTGCTTAAAACGTTCCTGTAATGCATTCGGTGCTCCTTCGTCATCCCGCCTCATCACACGAGGCAGGATGAGACGTGGTATGGTTGCAAAAAGGTTTTCGAGCACCGGGAGGCCAAAGAAATGGCGTCCAGCAAAGGACGCCATACTCAAGCGATTGTTATTCGCCTTTTTCTTCCTGAATCTCTTTTCTGCGATCTTTGCAAAGTTTTGCGATTTCTGCCAAAGCCTTTCTGGCTCGTGCTGCCGAGACCTTTACTCCTTTCTCAGTGAACTTTTGGTTCTCTGCGAGGTACGTTTCATACTGCATGACAATCTGTTCGTGAATGGTCATTGATTCCTCCATGTGTCTAGGTTATCTAATTCTATCACGCTTTTTTGGCTGTGCAAGGGAAAAACCTGCATATAACACGTTAATTTAAGGTTATTTATGTGATAACGCGTCCTTTCCACAGAAAACCCCGTCCACTCAGACGAAGAATCAGGCCATTGAGGTACATGAGCACCACCAGCAGGATGGTCAACGGCCCGAACCGGCCCGATTGCGGCGAGAATCCGAAGTATGTTGCACATCGTTTCCAGGTGGTGAACAAGAGCAAACTGCCGGCCAGTGAGAAAATACAGGGAAGCATATAGCTTTGGTTTGAAAAAGCCAGAACCCCAAAAACCACGCTCAGAATCGGAGCAAAGCTGAGCAGGAGCAGGACCAATACAATGAGGAGAATCAAGAGGAAGCCCAGCAGGCCTTGCTTGACCACTCCGATGATGGACCGTTCCAAGCTTTTCCAACCTTGGGAGAAGGTCGTGAACATTTCGCACTGCAGGGCTGTCTGCATCGGCGCGAAGAGTTGCTTGTGTCCTTTTTTTGCGCATAAGCGAGCAAGGGCGACATCGTCGCAGATCTGGCCTTTTATCGGTATAAATCCTCCCAAGGAGATGAGTGCTTCCCGCTTGATCATCAGGTACTGCCCGATGGCCATGGAAAAAAGCGGCCACTGCAAGGAAGCTTGGAGACGGAAAGGAACGAAGAGTGCGGGATTGAAAAGCATGACACTGACCAGCACTTCCAGGGCCAGGGATCGGGTGATCTGCTTGGGATATCCGCTGATCATCTCCCCTTTCTGTGAAGCAAGCAGAAAGAGGCCGTAGGAAATCGAATCAGGAGTATGGCGAGTATCGGCATCAGTGAAGAGAATGTATGAACCTTTGCCGGCTTCGTACAACTGTTGCATCGCAAAAAGCTTGCCCGTCCATCCATTCTCAAGGGGTTTTCCTGTAATGAGACGGATGCGGCTGTCCTGCTTCTGCAGCTCGAGGACCAAGGAAGCGGTAGCATCGGTGGAGTTGTCGTCCAAGACTAAAATTTCCAGATTCTGATGTTTCTGATGCTGCAAGGATCGAACGCATTCTTCGATATGCAATTCCTCATTGCGGGCGGGAATGGCAACAGTGACCAAGTCCTCGGACTCAAAGGCCTCCCAATGCTTGGTTATCCGATCGAAGTATCGTCGGTTGCTTGTGTAAAGAAAAAACGACCAGATGCCCACGATCAGGATGATGGTCGAGACCAGCAGATTCATAACTTGTCTTGCACCTCTTTCAAATATGCATCGAGGGTGGGGTCGAAACGATACAGAGCTTTTGCTGCATCCAAGTATCCCTTTGCAGTACTCCACTCGTTTCGCTTCATGCTTGCCACACCGATATTGCTGTACAGGCTGGCCGTATCCCATCGGGAGAGAATCGGCAACCCTTCACGAAGGAGCTCCAAATATATCTGCAGTGCCTTGTTCACATCCCCTCCGGCAATCGAGGGTGCGTAGAGCAGACTGCTGGCCTTCATCAGACGCGCATACACCTGGTCGGGGTAATGCTTGTACGCCTTGTTGATCTTGGAGTTGCTGCTGATGCCCTTTCCCAGACTTCTCGGGTTGAGGAGATAGTGGATGGAATCGATTTCGGCTTCAAGGATAAGCTTGAAAAATGAATCTTCCTCCAGTCCCTCCAGTTCCTGTTCCGCTTCCTTGAGCAGTTCAAGGGAACGACTTGGGTCTTTTGGTTCTCCTTCCGTATACAGGCGGGCAAGCAGGGTGGCCGTACGAATATCGAGCACAATCTGTTGCTCCTCTTCAAGTCCTGTCTTCTGCAGCTTCACCCGCAGCTCCTCTGCTTTGTCGCAATCACCGGCATCCCTCACCACTTGGACATACTGCACAAAGGCTGGTATTTCCTTGAGAAAGGAAAAATCATCCACCAAGGCGGCACTTGCAAGGGTGCTGAGCATGCAAAGACTCATAGCCAATGAAAGGAGGATTCGTTTCATATGTGCTATTTAACCACAGTTTCCCGGCGGATGATATAGCCTGTCTGTATCGATTTGTCTGTTTTCAGATACTGTACCTTGCCGTGGTCGGCTTGTTCGATTGGCTGCAAATGCTCATCCAGCAAACAAAAGCAATCGTCTTCAATGTGATGGACATCGCTTGAGATGTATTCGATGGTCATCCCCTTGCGGATTTGATTCTTCAATTCGAGGGCGAATATCCCCGGTTCGACCTGCGTGCCGATGAAACCGCAGAAAAGGTAGTCCCTGAGGTATCCCTGTTCGGTGCTCTTGTCGATTCCTTGCCCCATGGCGGGGTCGACCGGCCCATGACCGAAGAAGAAGCCGGTGGAGTACTCCCTGTGGCTTATGTCGAAGAGGTCCTGACGGAACGTCTTCCAATTTTCATCGCCGGTTTGAAGGGCGTCGAGGGCTTTTCGATAGGCTCTCGTAACTACTGCCACATAGTAACTGCTTTTCATCCGGCCCTCGATCTTCAAGGAATCAACGCCACAGTCGACCAACTGCTGCAGATGATCGATCATGCACAGGTCCTTGGATGAGAGAATGGTGGTGTATCCATCCTGCTCGATCACCGGGTAGTACACACCCTTTCGCTGTTCTTCCTCCAAAGCCAACTCCCCGCTTTGGAGCAGTTGATAGTTCCATCGGCAGGTATGGCTGCAATCACCTTGGTTGGCGCTGCGGCCGGTCAAGTGGCTGGAAAGCAGGCAGCGACCCGAATAGGCCATGCACATCGCCCCGTGGACAAATACCTCAAGCTCTAAATCTGGATTGGCGTCCTTGATGCGTCTGATATCCTCCAGTGGAGTCTCCCTACCCAGGATGACTCGTCTGAATCCCATCTTTTGGTACATCGAAGCACTGCTGGAGTTGGTGCAGCTTGCCTGGGTCGAGAGATGCAGCTCCACCGATGGTCCAAGTGCATCCTGCAGCAGGGGAACAAGACCGATATCGCTGATGATGAAGGCATCGAACGGCCAAGTCTTGATCACTGGCAATTGCTCCTTGAGCAAGGCAAGGTTTGCCTCGTCAAAGAGCATATTCAATGTGCAGTAGAGACGTTTGCCGCTTCCGGCTTTGAGTGCTCTCACCTGCTCAAGATCGTCTGTCGTGAAATTCTTCGCATTGGAACGAAGAGAAAAATCTGAAAGGCCGAGATATGCTGCGTCCGCGCCATAAGCGAAGGCGAGACGCAGCTTCTCAAGATTGCCTGCCGGACTGAGCAGCTCAACGCCCACCCAACGCCTCCCTGACCGCTTGTGCGACCGCAGCACTGATGGCGGCGATTTCGCTTGTGTTCGGCTGAGGGGCGGTTGCCGCGACGGGCTGCATCGCCGGTCGTTTCGCATCGTCAGGGAAGGCGATTGCAAGCACCTCTTCGACCGAACCCACCAAATGGAAGGTGATGCCTTTTTTCAGCCCCTCGTCAAGCTTGTCCAGATCGCGCTTGTTGAATTGGGGAATGATGATTGCTTCGATCTTGTTCCTTCTTGCTGCAAGCACCTTCTCCTTCAAGCCGCCGATGGGCATGACCTTTCCCTTGAGGGTCAGTTCCCCCGTCATGGCCAGGTTGGGGGCCATGACTTGGCCGGTGACCAAGCTGTAGAGGGCAACGGCCATGGTCACCCCTGCGGAAGGTCCGTCCTTCGGGGTCGCCCCTTCAGGCACGTGAAGGTGGATGGCGTTGTGCTCAAACCAACTCGGGTCGATCTTATGTTCGGTTGCATGCGCCTTGATGTAGGTATAGGCGATGCTTGCCGACTCCTGCATTACATCCCCAAGCTGACCGGTGAGTTTGATCTCACCCTTGCCGGGAGTGTTCTGCGCTTCGATGATCAAGGTATCGCCACCCATGCTGGTCCATGCAAGACCGATGGCCATACCGGGCCGGTCGGCTTTCAAGATCTCATCCTCGACAAAGATCGGCTGGCCGAGATACTCGAGAAGCAGCTTCTCGTCGATGACCACAGGCAGGGATTCCATCTTGTTTTCGACCAAGGAGAGGGCGACCTTGCGGTTGATCTTGTGCAGGGATTTCTCGAAGTTTCTCACTCCTGCCTCCCTGGCATACTCATCGGCAATTTTTCTCAGGATTGCCGGGGTATACTTGATTTCATTCTTGGTCAGGCCATGCTTTTCCATCGATTTGGGGACCAGGTACTTCCTGCCGATGGCAAGCTTCTCGTCACTGGTGTACCCCGAGAGCTGAATGATCTCCATTCGATCCAGCAAAGGCCTGGGGATGGAATCCAGTGTATTTGCCGTACAGATAAACAGCACCTCGCTCACATCGAAGGGGATATCCAGATAGGTGTCGCGGAAGGATGAGTTCTGTTCGGGGTCGAGAACCTCAAGCAAAGCACTTGCAGGGTCGCCCTGATAGGAGACCCCCATCTTGTCGATCTCATCGATGAGGAACACCGGATTCTTTGTCTTGGTGATTCTCAAGCCCTGTATGATCTTTCCGGGCATCGCCCCGATATACGTCCTTCTGTGGCCCTTGATCTCACTCTCGTCATTCATGCCGCCGACCGAGAAGCGGAAGTACTGCTTCTTCAATGCGTGGGCGATGGAGATGCCGACACTGGTCTTTCCGACTCCGGGAGGGCCGACCAAGCAGATGATGGAACCCTTGGTGTCCTGCTTTTTCTTGCGCACGGCCAAAAATTCGAGAATTCGGTCCTTGACGTCCTTCATCCCGTAATGGTCCCGCTCAAGAATCTTTCGGGCGCTGTCGATGCTGAAGTTCTCCGGCTTCGGCTCCTTCCAAGGAAGATCGCTGATGATCTCCAAGTAGGTGCGGCTGATGGAGTACTCAGGACTGGACGGATCCATCGCCTCCAGGCGGCTCATCTCGCGGTCGACGGTCTCCTGGGCTTCAGCTGAAAGCGGAAGACCCTTGAACTTGGCCTTGAGCCGGTTGATCAACTCAATCTTGGGGTTGGTTGACAGACCGAGCTCCTGTTGGATGGATTTAAGCTCCTCGCGCAAGAAGTACTCGCGCTGGTTCTTCTCGATCTTCTGGTTCACCCTTGCCTGGATTTTTGCCTGCACTTGGGCGATGTTCTGCTCGTTCTTGATGAATACAAGCACTTTCTCGATGCGCCTGCGCACCACCAGCGTTTCCAGGATGTCCTGCTGTTGTTTGCGTTCGACATTCAGGATGCTTGCGATGAAATCGGCAAGCTTGCCTGGATGATCGATGTTGACCATGTTCAGCCGCATCTCCTCACTGAAGATTTGGTTGTTTTTGGTGAGCATTTTCATTTCGGAAAGCAGAAGCCTGGTCCATGCCCGCAGCTCCTCCGGCTCATCCTCGATGTCCTCGAGGTATTGCACCTCGGCCACAAGGTAAGGCCCGCTGGGATAGTACTGCTTGGTCTCAAAGCGCTTCAGCGTCGAGATGAATATGCTGATGCCCCCGTCGGGGAGCTTGATTTTCTTGACAATCTTGGCAACGGTTCCCACAGTATACAGATTCTCATGGGAGTATTCTTCACTCTCATTCTCCTCCTTGACGAGGAGCAAGCCCAGAAAACCACCATGCTTGATGGCCTGGTTGACGATTTCCACATCCTGGTTATCGGTGATCATCAACGGGGTAAACAGTCCGGGAAACACAGGGTTTCCGGTTACTGGGAGAATAAACAAATTATTGGGAAGCAGTTGCTCGATTGGCATCAGTTCCTGTTCAGACATAGCGCCTCCATATGACAAATACATTCGGGCACATAATCCATGCGCCCGAACTAAAGGTAATCAAACTTTCTCCTAAAGGAAAGTGCCTACTTCTCTTTGGACAGCCACGTAACCCCAAGGTAGCAGAACGGGGTATCCAGAAGGGCGAATGCAACCTTGAAAAGCCAGTAGGGGATGATCAGGCTGAAGACAAACGCAGCGGTGAATTTTGGTGTTGTCCGATAAAATGCAATAAACATGAAAATTACGGTGTCGATGAATTGGCTGGTGATGGTGCTGAGGTTGTTTCTCAGCCAAAGCAGCTTTCCGTTGCTCATTTTCTTGAATAGCAAAAAGATATTTACATCGATTGTTTGGCTGATGGAAAAGCTTATCAGCGAGGCAAGGCTCATCCGCATGCTCATTCCGAATATCTGCCTGTACTCGTCCTGCAAATCCCAGCTTGGATGCGGCGCGACTTGTACGAACAGCGCTGTGGAGATGAAAAGGATGACCAACATGATGATGGAGTAGTTGACGAACAAGGTCGCATGGTCGTGTCCTTTCACCTCGCCGACTATGTCTGTGATCAAAAAGAGCACCGGCATGAAGAAAATACCGACAGAAACTCGTACACCGAACAGGCTGATGATCTTGCTGCCGACTGTGTTGACCAATACCATGCCTGTTATGTAAAGAGCGAAGAGAAAGAGCTCTTTTTTATTCATTCCTGTTGTCACCTTATCCATGCTGTCCTCACTTGGCGCAAGTGTAGCAAAAAGCATTCAGAGGGTCAAATAGGAAGCAATTTTCTCAGTTTTCCACTGTCTCGAATAGGAAGATGCATGGAAGAAGCTGATCAGTCTCTCGTAGAGCATTTCGGGCTTAAGGATACTCGAAATACCTTACCTCGTCTGCCATCAGGAAACCGGTGACCGCCACCTTGAAATTCTCAAAGGTTGCATGAAGAGCCTTTTTTATTATATCAAATAAATATGAAAATTGAACAATAAAATGGGGTATAAATCAAAAAACGTATAGTAAGCATATTTCAGGGTAGAGAAAAAGGTAAAGCATCTCCCATTCTCTGCGAGCTGCTTTTGGATCTGGATAAATTTCAACCAATTTTCCCGGAAAGAGCACAGGGAAATATGTTGCATTTTGTTGCAGTCGTGCTATGATGCAGATACGGATGAATCGTCTCTGAACACAAGGAAGGAATCTTTATGGATAGCAAACTTATTGTAATAGCCATCGGCGGGAACTCTCTGATCGAGGACCCAAAACATGTAACCGTTGAAGCCCAATACGAGGCTGCACGGAAGACGGCGGCACATATCGCAAAATTGGTCCAGGCAGGACACAGGGTGGTCATCACCCATGGCAACGGACCCCAGGTGGGCTTCATCCTTCTCAGGGCGGAGTTCGCCCGCTCCATCCTGCATTCAGTCCCCTTGGACAGCTGTGTTGCCGATACCCAGGGAGCCATCGGCTATCAACTGCAGATGGCCCTGAAGAATGAGTTTGCCAAAATAGGCTTGAAAGACGAGGTTGCAACGGTGGTGACCCAGGTGGAGGTGAGCGACAACGATCCCTCCTTCGGCAAGCCGACCAAGCCGATCGGGTCCTTCATGACCAAGGATGATGCCGACTACCACAGCCAACATGATGGTTGGGTGTGCGTCGAGGATGCCGGTCGTGGCTATCGCAGGGTTGTAGCCAGCCCCAAGCCGAAGGCCATCGTCGAGATTGAAACGATCAGGATACTGCTTGACAACAAGGTCATCGTGATCGCAGGCGGTGGTGGTGGAATCCCGGTGGTGCGCGATGAGCAGGGAATGCTCAGCGGCAGGGAAGCGGTCATCGACAAGGATCTTGCAGCCGCCCTGATGGCAAAGCAGTTGAATGCCGACTTGTTCGTAATTTCCACAGCGGTGGAGAAAGTCTGTCTGAATTACGGAAAACCCAACCAGAAGACCTTGGATACCATTACGATAGAGGAAGCCGAGCGGTATATTGCAGAAGGGCACTTCGCACCCGGCAGCATGTTGCCGAAAGTCCAGGCCATCGTCGATTTTGTTCGCTCCACCGGCAATGAAGGCTTGATCACCGATCCCGCCAACTTGTACGGAGCTCTCTACGAAGGAAAAGGTACGAAGATTGTCCGCTAGGCAACCCATGTTTCCCAACCTCCGCAGTGCAGTGATCAGCATTGCGGTGGTTGTGGTTCTGATTATATTTGCAGTGGTTGCAATAGACCGGAGCAACGTCAACCGTCTTGGACGATACGAGAAGCAGGCGCTTGCCGAGCTGAAGAACGTTGAGTCGCATCTTGCTCTCCGCCAGGATTATGCGACTACGCTCTGTGCAATGCTTGAGCAGAAGGGCCATGCAGCAGAGCTTGCAGGCTTGATAGCCCTTGCCGAACAGGCTCGTACGGCAAGCGAGATAAGTGAAACCTATCTGGCAATGGATACCGTTCTCGCCTTGTTGCAGAAAGAACTCTTTGCCGATGCAGCCTATCGTACCTATGCGCCGTATTTTGAGAAAATGTATGAAGAGGAGCTGCTTTTAGCCGAGGCGTTGCTCTCTTATCATGCAAAAGCCGAGTACTTCAATCGGCAGAAGCATGCCTTTCCGGCTGTGTTGGTTGCCAATCGCCTGGAGATGGAGGACCTACCGATCTTTACGGTTTCGGCGGCCCTGAAAGGACGACCCTAGCAGATAGACGGGAAGCAGGACAGCCATGGTCCGCAGGTTGTCCTGCAGGGCGAAGGCGGGTGCCAGAAACTTGAGGCCGAGCAGGACAATCATGATGACAGAGCAATAGGCCAAAAGCCTGGAGCTCTGCTTTTTTTGGACCAAAAACTTGAAAGCAACGACAAAAAGCAGGGGATTCAGAAAGAGGATGTTCTCATTGAAGTAGGTCATGTCCATGTCGGAGAAGAGCATCATGAAGAGCAATAGCGATCCAAGCACTCCAAGACCAAGGAAGACAAGCCCCAGCAGGATTCGCTTGAGGGATGGGAGTTTGCGTCCGAGGATGAAAAGCAGCAGTGCGAAAACGAAGCCGAAGAGCGCGTAGGCCCAGTCGTAGTCGACCAGCTCCTCCTTGACGGTGAAGCGCACATCCATTGCAGCGGTATCCTGAAGCACCTGCTCCTCGGCGGCCAGTCTTGTTCCGTCGGGGTAGGAGAAATCCAGTACCGCCTGATGAAGTTTTTCAGGCAGGAACAACTCTTCATACCGGTTGAGCCGGGTATCGATGATTCTGCTTTGCAGGGTGTCGAGCACCCAGAAGAGGGCCGGGCTGTGGATCATGTACTGTGCGGTCAACTGGCGATAACTGCCCTGTCCCGGTTCCTGTTCCGCCCATTCACGGAAAGCCCCCAAGGTTGCAAAGTCGATGATATCCCTGATTCTGGTCGCACAGTTGTCATAATAAAAATGATAGAGATAGGTGCTGTATTCGTTTGTTATATGTTTCTGCAGGAAATTGATAAGGGCGAATTTTGCTTCTCTGCTGAGATTG
Organism: Sphaerochaeta sp. UBA5836; assembly: GCF_002432845.1. NCBI lineage: Bacteria > Pseudomonadati > Spirochaetota > Spirochaetia > Spirochaetales > Sphaerochaetaceae > Sphaerochaeta > Sphaerochaeta sp. UBA5836. The sequence goes on along the minus strand of NZ_DJGW01000083.1, from coordinate 21,813 downwards.
AGCTCTACCAGGCGGACGTCGCGGACTTCGTCTATCGCCTCTTGGATACGCCAGGCGGCTTCACTGGCCACAACGTAGTAATACATCCGGCCGCGGGCGAAATTCAGATAAAAATGTTCCTGTTCGTAATCGAATATCCCCCAGTCATACATGATCTTGGTACCGGATGGCTGCTTGACAATCAAGGCGGAGTGGCCGAACCAGGCATACAACGGGTCGCCCGGTCCTACTGTCAAGAGGGACACCGAGGTATTGTCGACCCATTCTTCTTGATTGGCGGCCAGACTTTGCGAAAAATCTATCTTGGAAAGTTCCTTTGTGCTGTCAAAGGGCTGCTCCACCTGCCGGGGATGTATACTGTAGGCCGGCAGCGCCACCATGCAAAACAGCAGCCAAAGGCTGAGGAATGTCCGTTTCATTGCAGTCAGCATAGCACAGAGATGCATTACTTCCAACCAGTTGATTTTTTGCCCTCTTCCTTCTACTCTAGTTGGTGGAGGGCCCATGGAGCGCAACGTATCGTCTTTGGCTATTGTTTTGCACAGTCAGCGGTACGGTCAGCTGAATCGACGACTGAAGTTGTTGAGTGTGGACTTCGGAATCATCGATGTTGTCAGCTATGGAGCTCGAAAATCCTTGAAATCGGTAAAGGCCGAGGTATTCTCCGATGGACAGTTTTTCCTGTATTATAATCCGGTAAAGAAGGATTACACGCTCAAGGATGCCCAAATCATTGCCACCCACGACGATATTCGAAAAGATTTGGTTAGCACCTACAGCGCCCTCTTTTTCTGCGAATTGCTGCTCAGGACCAACGGTGGGGAGAGTGCGGAGGAGTATCAACTGCTCAGTACCGCTTTGGACTTGCTTTCAGGGCTTCCCTTGTACACTGACCGGATTCTCATCCAGTTCATCCATCGGTTGACTGATCTGCTTGGTCTGCGCACCGATTTGACCAGTTGCCCTATTTGTGAGCGGGAATATGGACCGCAAGAGGTGATTTCTTTCTCATCCTCGCTCTCTTGTCCCTGCTGCAGCCGATGTGCTTCCCTGGAGTCGAATATGTTGCTGCCCCCGGGTGCCCGCCGCTATCTCGTGGTTACCTCCCCCATGGGGTATGAGGAGAGTGTGCAGGTACCGCTCAGTCCGACTGCCGCCAGCCGTATCAAGAACTACCTGCTCAGGTATGCTCAGATCATTGCCGGCGGAGCGCTGAAAACCTTGTCTGCGGGCATCCTGCAAACAGCGGTGGATCTATGATTGGAAAAATAAAAGAAAGGTTGTATATACATGGTTTGGAAAAAGTTACCCGTCAGCGCGCAGGAGATGCGACGCTTGCATGAGCAGTACGGACTGGATGTACTGAGTGCCTCCATTCTGGCAAGAAGAGGTCAGACATCCAGCGAACAAGTAAAGTTTTTTTTGGAGCAGGAGCTTACCTATTTGCACAACCCCTTCCTCTTCGATGACATGGAAGAGGTGGTCGACCGCATCAATGAAGCGGTTGCAGAAGGGGAGAAGGTGTGCGTCATCGGAGATCGCGATGTGGATGGTATTACCAGCACTGCATTGTTGGTCCAGGAACTGAGGAGCATGGGTCTGGATGTTTCCTATCAGCTGCCCGAAGGTGACGATCCGTATGGCATGACTCTCTCTGGCGTTGACAAGGCTCATGAAGACAAGGTCACGTTGATGATCACCGTTGATTGCGGCATTTCCAATTTTGCGGAGATTGCCCATGCCCACAGCCTCGGCATCGATACGATCGTCCTTGATCATCACATCAGCGGTAATACCTTGCCGCCTGCCTTGGCCATCATCGATCCCAAAATGCCTGGTTCCGGATACCCCTTCGAGCATCTGGCCGGTTGTGGTGTCGTAGCCAAGGTGATTTGGGCATTGCGTTTCAGCCAGACGGATTTCTATCGTGAGGAGTGCCTTCTGCTGCATGCCCAACCCGGACACGACACGATCATCATTCAGGCGATGCGCATTCAGAACCTCCTGGTCATCGACCGGGTGATCGAGGAGGTCAATCCAGGCCTGATCTCTGTGTCGCAGAGCAAGGTTCTCTCCTTCCTCTCCTGCGGCCTTCCCATCCTGGTGCTCGATGCCCAAGCCGAACTTGTCCAGCTCAAGCAGGCTTTCGGCAAGAAGGTGGATGTGCATCTGGTGGAAATGCGGCCTCAGATGGAAGCTGTGATGCCGGTGATGAAGAACAAGGGCTTGTTCGCCCTCTCCAATCTGAGCAGGGCCATCAAATACTCTTCGTTCGGACGTGATGAACTGCAGGTGCTCTATACCTTGTTTATTGCCTACTGTATGAAGCGGTATCCCAGCTTGGACAGCGACTATGAGTCGATTCTAGACTTGGTCGCCATCGGGACCGTTGCCGACCTGATGCCGATGGAGGATGAGAACCGCATCCTCGTCAAACGGGGACTGAAGGTGCTGACGCAAGGCCGGAGAGAGTCCTTGCTGCCGCTGTTCTCCATGCAGAACCTGCTTGGCAAACAGCTTTCAACCAGTGATATCTCCTGGCAGATCAGCCCGGTGATCAATGCCTCGGGAAGGATGGGAAAGCCGTCGGTTGCATTGGAGATGATGCTCAGCACCGATCCAGGCCAAGCCGAAGAGCTGGCCGGCCAACTGCTGCGGCTCAACAAGGAGCGTCAGAAGCTCGGGGAGGACGCTTGGACTCGATTGCTTTCGATGGCTAAGGAGAGCTTCGAAGCTAGCGGATCCAAGCTGGTGGTGGTTGAGGATTCAACGCTCTCGCGCGGTATAACCGGAGTGATGGCAAGCCGCCTGCTCAAGCAGTTCAACGCTCCCGCCATTGTACTGGCGACGGTCGGGGAGGAGCGGGTCAGCGCCTCCATGCGAAGCCCGGACTCGTTCAATGCCCGTGAATTTCTCAGCAGATTCAGTGATTTATTTCTTGATTACGGCGGACATGCCTGTGCAGGCGGTTTTTCCATGGATGTCTCTCAGCTTAAGGTTTTCAAGCAGAGAGTCATGGATGAGATCGATACCATGGACTGCCTGCCTGAAGAGGTGGAGGAGGTCACCATCGACTGCACGCTGCCTGAAGCCTATATGACTCCCGATATCATCAAGGTGGTTGAGTTTTTCGAGCCGTACGGAGAGAAGAACCCACCTTTGGTGTTGCTGATGGAAGGAGCAGTCATTGAAAACATCCAAGTCATGAATAACAAGAACGGCTCGGTGCAACATGTGAAGATGACCCTTGCCTTCGGCCAGTACAAATGGCCGGCGCTCTACTGGAGTGCCGCCGACCGTATCGGCAAGGATTTCGATGTGGGAACGGCTGTGGATATCGTCTTCAGGTTGGGAAGAAACTACTTCAGGAATCAGGAATCCTTGCAGATAACAATAATTGACCTAAAGCCTACAGCATGAAGAGCGTGTGTACTTGACACAGAGCCCTTGTTTCGGGCACTCTAATGCAGGTGAAAATGAACCCAGTAATCGGGAAGGGGGGTGATTAATTAATATATGGCATACGTAAAAGTAGACGACAATGAACCTCTTGAAAAGTCGATCAAGCGTTTTAAGCGCATGGTTGAGAAAGAAGGCATCATCCGCGAATGGAAAAAGCGGGAGTACTTTGAAAAGCCCTCCACCATCCTTAACAGGAAGAAGAAAGCTCTTGCTCGCAAGCAGATGAAGAAGGTGCGCAAGCTCCATGGCTCAAAAGGCTTATAATGGATAGGTCAACCGCCGGTCTCCGGCGGTTTTCTCATTCTTGGGATGTTCAACCATCAAATTTTACTCTGGCACTCTATCAATTCTTCCTATCCGGAAACATTTACCCCTAATTTTTATTAATACGTCATATTTTGTAAAATAAATTAGACAAAATGCATATTTTTGGTGTACACTTACTCCAGACAAATGTTCAAGGGGTCCATGCCCCTTGGCAAACCGCAAAGAGAGGAAAGTAACGCCATGCTAATTCTGATTTCTGATGCCTTTGATGCTTCACTTCCACAAAAGCTCAAGCCGTTCGGCGAAGTTACTACGGACAAGAACCGTCTGGGTGAGGCTCATGTCGTGCTGGTGCGCAGCAAAACCAAGTGCACCAAAGAGTATATCGACCAAGCGCCGAATCTGAAGTTGATCATTCGTGGTGGAGTCGGGATCGACAACATTGACAAGGCCTATGCAGAAAGCAAGGGGATCATTGTTCGCAACACTCCCAAATCTTCTGCGATTGCCGTAGCGGAACTTGCATTCGCCCTGATGTTGAGCACCCCGAACAATCTGGTTGCCTACCACAATGGCATGAAGAGCGGTCAATGGCTTAAGGACCTCAAACGCACCGAGCTGTACGGAAAGACTCTCTGCCTTTTTGGCATCGGCAATATTGCTTCCAAGGTTGCCGAACGTGCAAAGGCTTTCGGCATGACTGTCGTGGCGTATGACAAGTATGTCTCTTCCTCTCCTCTGGCCCGCATGGTTCCCACTGCTGAGGAAGCGGTAGCCGATGCAGATTACATCTCGTTGCACCTTCCCTTGACCGATGAGAC
>NZ_DJGW01000083.1:11954-17222 GCF_002432845.1 Sphaerochaeta sp. UBA5836 | reverse complement strand
ACCGGAAGGGCTCTGTGTGTGGATGCCGCCGACATGGTTGCAGCCCTTGAGAAGGGAACTGTCGCTTGGTACTGCACCGATGTGTATCCTACCGACCCCCCTGCTGAAGACTACCCGATTCTCAAGGCAGAGCACGTGACGCTCACCCCGCATGCCGGTGCCAATAGTGAAGAGAACCTCGGCCGTATCAGCGATGAGGTATGTGAAATCATGAATGAGTTGAAGAAGGGAGGAAAAATCTGATGGAACGCAAAAAGAATTATTTTGCAGGCCCCTCGGTAATGCCGGTGGAGGTGTTGGAGAAGCTTCGTGACCAAATGGTTGAATACAACGGCCAAGGGTTGTCCATGATAGAAGCAAGTCACCGCGGTGGCATGTTCGAGGATATGTACGATGAGTGCCTTGCCCTTTTCAAGGAGTTGCTTGGCATCAGCGACGAGTACGATGTCTATTTCCTCGGCGGCGGCGCGACGCTGCAGTTCACCATGATTCCGATGAACTTCCTCCGCCCCGGGACTGTAGCCGATTACATCAGAAGCGGTACCTGGTCCAACAAGGCTGCCGATGATGCTGCAAAGCTTGGCAACGTGAACTATTACTATGACGGCAAGGCCAACAAGTATACATCGCTTCCCGATCCGAAGACCGTCAAGCCGAGCAAGGATTCCAGCTATCTCTATCTCTGCTCGAATGAGACCATCGGGGGCATCGAGTGGCAGGACTGGCCGGATACCGGCTCTGTTCCTCTCATTGCCGATATGTCCAGTGATATTTTCAGCCGGCCGGTTCCCGTGGATAAGTTTTCCATGATTTATGGCGGTGTCCAGAAGAATCTTGGTCCTGCAGGAGCTACTTTCATCATCATGAAGAAATCCATGCTTGAGAGACAGAACACCAATCTCACTGCATATATGGACTATAGTCTGCACAGCAAGGAGAAGGGGCTCTACAACACTCCACCTGTTTTCGCCATCTGGGCCGTGAAGCTCGTGCTTGAGTGGATCAAGGCAAATGGAGGCACCGTCGGCATGCAAAAGCGCGCTGACCAAAAGAGCAAGCTTATCTATGATGTCATCGACTCCTCTTCCTTCTTCCATAGCCCGGTCGATCCTGCTTTCCGCTCGAAGATGAACCTTGTGTTCCGTCTGCCCAGTGAAGAGCTGGAAGAGAAATTCCTTGGGGAAGCCAAGAAGCTGGGGATGCTTGGACTGAAGGGCCACCGATCCGTTGGAGGGTTGCGTGCAAGCCTGTACAATGCACTGCCTGTAGAGGATGCAGTAGCGCTCGCTCAGTTCATGAAGGACTTCGAAAGGAAAAATGGGTGATAAGACATGAAAGTAAAGATGGACGAGACGAACAAGGCGATTATCAGACAGCTGTGTGATGGGCGAAAACCGTTCAGTGCCATCGCTGAAGAGCTGAGCATCACAGAGAATACCGTTCGCTCACGGGTCAATAAATTGATTGATGAGGGGGTGCTCCAGATATCCGGCCTGATCAACCCTGAAACCATTCCGGGGCTTCAGGTCGTGATGATGGGCGTGAAACTAAAAACACTGGATCTGGAACGGAAAGCCAAGGAGTTTTCTGAACTGCGAGGCGTCATCTCTGCTGCCGTGGTTACCGGTCGCTACGATCTTATCGTCCAATTGGTGCTCAGCGAGGAAGAGGGCTTGAGCCTGCTCGATTTTTTCAAGTTTGAACTTGATAAGATCAGCGAAATTTCCGAAGTTGAAACCTTTGTTGTCTATCAATCCCATAATTTCAAGATTCCCTATATCCTGTAGATGGGTGTACCTTTTCGTGTGGGTGTCCTTCGGGCACCCATTTTTTATGCTCGGATGCCAAGTTGACTGGAGAAAAAGTCATATTCATGGTATAGTTGTTCCGACTGTGCCGGAGGGCACTGCTTAGTTGTACGAGTTGAGGAGAAAAGCATGGCAGACCTGTCTACATCATATCTTGGATTAAAACTGAAGAACCCCCTTATTGCAGGAAGCAGCCCCCTGACCGCATCGTTGGACAACCTCAAGCGCTGTGAAGACGCAGGTCTCTCCGCTGTGGTTTTAAAATCCATTTTTGAGGAACAGATCGAATTGGACAGCGACTCTGCCGTTGACGGGGCGCAAGACTACCTGGCCCATGCTGATGCGTATGGCTTTGTAAAGAGTGCAAGCATGGAGCGTCATATCGATGCATATCTGACCCTGCTTGAAGACGCAAAACAGGCATTGGAGATTCCTGTGATCGCATCCATCAACTGTCGCCAGAGCGGCAGCTGGATTGAATATGCCAATCGCTTCGCCGCCTGCGGCGCCGATGCCATCGAGCTCAACCACTATGTGGTTGCCGCCGATGTGGAGGTCGATGGTGCGGCCATTGAGAAAGAGTATTTCTCTCTGGTCAAGGCCGCCCGAAAGCAGATCAAGCTTCCGTTGAGCCTGAAGATGGGGCCTGCCTTTTCATCCCTTGCAAACATGCTCCGCCGTTTCGACGAACTTTCCATCGATGGAGTGGTTCTCTTCAATAGATTCTACAGCCCCGACATCGATATTGAAAAACTCTCCTTGGTGCCAGCCCACATGCTCAGCAGCAAGGATGAATATGCACTTTCTCTGAGGTGGACCGCATTGATGAGCGACGAGGTTCGCTACGATATTTGCGCATCCACAGGTATTCATAGCGGCAGTACTGTAGTCAAGCAGTTGCTTGCCGGGGCCAAGGCCGTTCAGCTGTGCTCGGTGCTTCTCAAACAGGGACTCTCTGCGGTAGCCAAAATAGAGTCGGAGCTTGCACAATGGATGGATTCACACTCCTACTCCATGATTTCTGACTTCAATGGAAAACTCGCACAGGAGCGTATGCCCGATCCAGCCAAGTGGGAACGCGTGCAGTATATGAAGTCAATTCTGGATGCACAAAAGGGTTGAGCCATGGAAATTACCAAGTATAAGGATATCGCTCCCTACCGGGGGCAGGATGTCCGCGACGCCATAACTCGCATTCTGGAGAACAAGGATGCCATTTATAAGATTCTGGCATCGCTGGGGCCTGCCGAATCCGCCGAGCAACAGAAACAGCTTGCCCAAAACGCAGCGTATATTGCCGGAATTCTGGAAAAAGTCGAAACCTACGATGATTTTCAGCGGCATATCGCCGCAGGTATTTTTATACCTGCAATCATCCAAAAGAGTATGCATGCGTTTACCTATAGTGGTACCGAGCATACCAAAAAGGATACTTCCTACTTGTTCATGAGCAATCATCGGGATATCGTGCTTGACTGCGCCTTGATCGACATGGCTCTGCTCCAAGGCGACCGTATGCTGTGCGAGATGGCTATCGGAGACAATCTGCTGACCAATCAGTTTATCACCGATCTCTTCAAGCTCAACGGCGGGGTGACTGTCAAAAGAACTCTTCCCATGCGTGAGAAGTATTTGGAGTCCATCCGCTTGAGCTCCTACTTTGTTGAATTGATCACTGAGGAGAACAAGTCCATCTGGGTCGCCCAGAAAAGCGGTCGTGCCAAAGATGGACTTGATGTCACCACCCCTGCCATCATAAAAATGTTGCATCTCTCCCAGAAATCGAAGGGTCGAAGTTTCAGTGACGTGGTGAACAGCTGCCGCATCGTTCCCGTGGCTGTAAGTTATGAATATGATCCATGTGATCTCCTCAAGGCGGGAGAGGAAGTTGCACGCATAAAAAGCGGTGAACACACCAAGAAACGATATGAGGACCTCATCTCCATCTCCCGGGGGATGAAAGGATACAAGGGCAACGTACACATCGCCTTCGGCAAACCCCTGCAAGGCGACTTTGAGAATTCCGACCAGGTTGCCCGGCTAATCGACCGGCAAATCCACCAGCTCTATAAGCTGTGGCCTACCAATTTGTTTGCCTATGACTATCTGGAGGGTACTGACATGTTTGCCCCGTCGTATCAGGATTTCGATAGGGAGGCCTTCCTCTATCGGTTCAAGGGTGCACGGGAGGATGTCAGACTCTACGCGCTCAATGCATATGCGAATCCGGTGCGGTCCTTCCTTGCCACACAGGCATAGTGCTGTATTTCTCCTGCTGCTGCTCCTCCTGCTTGCTTCCTGCAGCAGGGAGGAGCTTGCGCTGGTAGACCTGCAAACAAACGTAGCGATCCACGTCCATCCAGCAGAGGGCAGGAAGGAGCAGCTTTTGACGCTTGTGTTCACCCTGACAGGACAGCCGGCTGAGAAACAGGTTCATGTCGTTGCCGGCAATCAGAAAAGCTCCTGGGTGGTGAAGGCCCGCTCAGACGAGAGAAGCACCTATACCATCGGTCCGCTTTCGATGGGCAGTGATGTGCTGCTTCCCAAAGGTCAATGGAGCCTCTCGATTCTCAGTAGTGACGGGCAGACACTCGAAGAGGTCTTTGTAGTCGACTATCCGACCTTCAAGGAACTGGTTGCGTATGATAGAGCGACCCATACACTCACCCTTGCGACAACAGGAGCCCTGCTGAGCCTGTATGACAGAGGCGGCGCCCTGCTTTCCACTCACCAGCTGGAACCCGACTCTGATTTCTTCATCGATGAGACAGCCGAAACAGCCGTGGTGTATGTAGAAAAACAAAACGCCACGTATACCATCACCCGCTAGATGCGCTGGACTGCCTTCATCAGCTCTTCCTTGCTCAGTCGTACTACGAACGTCCTGCCGTGAGGGCAGGTGGGCTCATCGAGCTGGAATACCTTGGTCAAGAGAGAAATCGCCATCATTCGGTCGATGCTGTCACCTGCCTTGATCGCAGCATGACAGGCAACCACTGCATAGAGACCTTTCTCAACTTCCTGGCTGTCACCGGTGGTTTTCTGAATGAAGGCTATCAGCTGTGATTCGATGTTCCGGTACAAGGCAGGGAGGGCCGTGATCTGCCAAAGCAGGTCCTCGGTCCGCTCCAACTTGATGCCAAGATTCAAATAGACATCCTGGCTTTCCAACAAGTAGGCATCCACATCCCGTTCCACCTCGAAGGAGAGGGGAATCATCAACTGTTGGACGTTTTTCTTCTCCCTGACCTCATCAAAGATCAGACGCTCATGGGCTGCATGCTGGTCGACCAGGTAGAGGTCATCCTTCTTCTGGGCAACCAGAAAGAGGTTGAATGCCTGACCGAGGTAGACAAATTCCTGGTCGTCTTCCTGTTGTGCCCAGATATCCTCACGCTCGGTACTTCGTGAAGACTTCATGTCAAGCAGCTCCCGCGCTTTCTGGAACCAATCGCTGTCA
>NZ_DJGW01000083.1:363-11888 GCF_002432845.1 Sphaerochaeta sp. UBA5836 | reverse complement strand
TCTTGGTAAATCGGAGCAAGCAAGGGAGCGTCTTCCACTTCCAACTCTTGTTTCACCATTCGCGGGATGGTTCGCTTGATCTGGCTTGCGATCATGCTCACCACCTGGTGGTGAATCTCCGCCTTGTTGCGCAGCTTTACTTCACGCTTGGTGGGGTGGATGTTGAAATCGACCAAGGTGGGATCAACATTGATGAAGAGATAGCAGTAGGGAAACGACCCTCCTGCAAGCAACTCACCATAGCCGTAGGTGACCGCCTGCACCAAGGAGTACTCTTCGACCGGCCGATTGTTCACATAGATTTTGATGTATGATCGATCACTTCTCGACAGGGCGGGGGAGGAACAGACGGCATACAAATCGAAGCGGCCTGCTGTATCATACAGCTCCAGCATCTCCGACGGGACAATATTCTGATTGAGGGAAAGGACGTCCAAGACCCGCTGTTTTCTCGTTGTTGGAACCAGGTCGACCCGGACAGTCTGGTCGCTGATGAAGCGAAAGGCGCGGTCGGGGAAAGCCAGGGCCTTTTCCAGGAGAACCGATCTTGCCATGGCGGCCTCCGTGGAAGGACGCTTGAGAAACTGCCGCCTGGCTGGAAGTTCCTTGAACAGCCCTTGCACGGTCACCATGGTACCGGTACGAGGACCACCAGGAAGCACTGCTTCCTTTTTTCCATTGTCTATGGTGATTTGATACGGGTCGCTGCCTTGATAGCTGCTTGCAATGGTGATTCTCGATACTGCTGCTATACTGTACAACGCTTCACCGCGGAAGCCCATGCTCTTGATATGGTACAAATCATCAAGTTCGCGCACCTTGCTGGTTGCGTGGCTTTCACACAGCAGCGGAAGGTCCTCCCGCTCTATGCCTTCGCCGTCATCGATGACCATGATCTGTTCAAGCCCCCCCTCGGTTACGCTTGCAAGAATGGTTTTGCCACCTGCATCAAGGGCGTTGTCCAAGAGTTCCCGAATTACCGAGGCTGGTCGTTCAATAACCTCACCGGCAGCAATTCGTTGGGCTACCAAAGGGTCGAGTAGTTGTATCTTCATAGCAAGACTCTATCACAGAAGATGCACAAGCGCAAAAGCTAGAAGGCCTTATCCAGCTGTATTCTTGCTGTAACACTCACAACCGGTACCGTATACGCGGTCGCTGAAGCAGAGTAGGCTGCCTTTGCCATGAGGTTGAGGACACCAAAATCATATCCTGCATAGAGGTAACTGGTCGCATAGGTGCCACCGAAAACATCGGTGACAGGAGAAGATCCGGCTACGACGTCCTGTAGAGTCGCAAAAAGGCCGAAGTTTGCAAGTCCGAGTCCGAACGCAAACTTCTTGATCTTGATCCCCAACGAGAGCTGGCTGTAATCGGCGTTATGGCCCCCAGTCAAATTCGCAATGGCAAACGTGTTGGTGAGCGGGATATTGAATACCGCCTTTGTCTCAAAATTAGCACCTTCATACCGAATATCGGCGAGGATGTCAAAGGCTGATGCATAGGTTGTGTCGATGCCGGTGTAGGCAAAGTCATTGACAAGCAGATTATGGTTCTTTCCATCGTTCACAGAAGCGAGAATCTTGGCGTTAAACTGGTTGCGTTTGACTGAAAAACCTGCTCCCAAAGAGTAATTGGGGAAGAATGTAGCAAGCGACGTATCAATAAACTGGTCGGCATCGATGACGGGATACACCGGCAAATATCCATGTGCTTGTACAATGGCACTGAACCGGGTGGTTCTGGTATTGATGATAGGGAAGCGGAAACTCAGCAAGGGATAGAGATCAACCGACCAAGCGGGAGAATTCTCCACCTTTGCAAGGCCGCCGAGGGCGATGGTAAGGGGATACCCTCTTGATGGGGTGAAATGCAGGATTGATGAACCGAATTGGGCACGGTTTGCAAGAAGATTGGCTAGATACAAATCATCAAAAGCTGTGATCAAGGTGAAGGGGCCGGCTATGATTTGGTTTTGCAGAACCAGCTTGTCGCTCTGTCCGAATTGGGCTGCGGTAAAACTGGCCATGTCACTGACGAGGCTTCGATTGTGGTCGAGTGTCAGATAGAAGCCGGATGTGCTATAGCCGATCCTCAACTGATCGAGAAATGAGAAAGCATAGCTGATACGGGCCAGAGTTGAGCTCGGCAGGGGATTCGTATTACTGGCAAAGGTGGCAAAGTCCTGAGTCTGCACATACGACTGCAAAGAGATGCTGAAGGGTCCTTTGGCATAAAACGGCTTGAGCGTCAAGCGATGGCTCATGGCGTCGGAGTTGGTTTCATCAAACTGGAACCGATAGTCGGCGACTATTCCAAAGGAGCCTTGCAGACGGCTTGCCTCGGAGGAGGTGAAGAGGCTGGTCGTGCTGATGGAAGCCGAAGAGGAGGTGACGCTAGGTTCACTTGCCGTTTCTTGAGCAACAACGGCTTGTTCCAGCTCTTCACTCTGCTTTGACTCGATGGGGATGGTAAAGGCCAAATCGAGCTGCTCGTTCAAGGCTGCTACCGTCAATTCGGGTTGCACATCCAAAGGAATCGAAACATCGAGCAATTGGGTCTCGCTTGTCTGCTGGACGATTGCTGCCTCGTCCTTTTCAGATACCACCTTTGCTGCAGAGATAATGGGCGGAACAGCAACCATGGTTGTCACTTGAACAGCAGAGGGTATCTCTGGAACCATCGGACGAATCGTGACAATAATTCGGGAAGAGGGGGCTTTGATAATCTTGGAAGTAATGGTCCTGACTTTCTCTGGTACCGGTATCTTTTTGACTTCGACCGAGATCACCTGCACCTCTTGGGGAATGTACGGCTCCTGTCGGGCCACAGTCAGACTGGTAACAGGCTCGGCCAGCGGCACCGTCACGACTTTCTCCACCTGCCTCTGGTCGATCACCAATTCAGCGGATTTTGCTTTGGGGGCCAGAGGGGTAGGTGCAATGATTGGCTTTGAAAGATCTTGGACTATTTGCTTGGCGAGCATCATATCCGGATAGGTTGCATAGGTCAGGTAATACCCGATTTCTATGGGTTCGGGCCGGGCACTCTGCTCTTGCATGAATAGTTTGTCGAATGGACGAATCGTCCTGGTGAAGCCTGTCAATGCGTTGTATGAGGATACTTTGCCGGAAAAAGCAGTGACACTCTCCTCGTCCTCGGTGGTGATGACCAGCATCTCCCCATCCCCTTCGAGACGGTGACGCGATACAGGGGTGGAGACGGTAAGAACCCCATATTCGGCGGCATTGGTATTGAAGGTGGCCTTTCCCGATACGAGATAGAGATCGGAAGTTTGGCTGCTCAAGTTGCCGGTGATCAACAAGGAGTCTTCATAGACATTGATCGTCCCACGGGGGGTGATGATGAGAATGGGTGTATCCGGGTTTTGGATGATCCAGCCCACTCCGATTTTGCTGGCATTTTCGCTGGTCGGGTCAAGCCGGTTGCCTTGGCTGTCAAAGAGCTTCAGGGCGCCGATGTCACCATCACCTATGAAGACTGAATCATCAGCATAGAGGTTACCGATGAGGCAGGCGGCCAAGAGAAGCAGACCAACATGCTTGCATAACCGATTCATATACACTCCCTACACTGAAGTTACAGGATGGATATCCTCACTGCAGTATCTAACGTATAGGTTGCATGGGCTTGTTCATCGAAGAGGATGCTCAGCCCAAGGTCGAAAGAGTACGGTTTGACTTTGACTACTGCAGAGGCTGAAAGTATGACATTCTTGAGAGTCTGCAAGCCTTCAAGGAACCGTTCTCCTGTAGTGGTAGGATAAAGCTTTTCATAGCTCAAGTCTAGGGAAACAATATTGAATAGGCGCTTGTCTATGCGTGCATTTGCAAGAAAACGGTAATCGTGATAATCGCCGTAAGAATAATTGCTTACCATTTTTGCCCTGAGATATACACCTTCCCTGACAAAGTTCAGGCCGAACATTGCATCCAGTCGGGTGGTACCCTCCTCTATGACCAGTTCGTCAAGATCTTCCGCACTGCGATTCTCAAAATCGGAGGAGAAGTACTCTGCATAATACCTGCCAAAAAACGGAACCGTCACACTTGCATTGAAGATGAAAAAGCTTTTGGTATGTCCCCACAACCCATAGCGATAGGCGAACGCCGGCTGGCTCTCCTCACGATCGGGGGTTTGGGCGATGAAATCGGTGAAAAAGTCGACGTTGAACCAGTTCCAGGTTATGACAGGCAGGGAGATGTCCAAAGCAACAAGCTTGCGTCCCAACAGTTGTCCTTCTTGCTCGTCAGGCGACGCGGGGCTTTGGGCGAAGGAGAGACCTATCTGCAGGGCGGCGACGGACTCATACTCAGGATACCCTCCCAAGGGTCTGGAAAATATTCTCCAGGCTGTAAGGGTGGGCTTGAATACGTCGTTGGTGATGAACTCAAATCCTGCATTCGGGATACCGAGCAACATTGCGTCAACCATGAGCTCCAGACCCGGCCGGCTGTTGCGAACCGATACGCTGCGGTCGAAGTAGCCGTTGACCAATGCACCATCACCGAGCGTGATACCCAGTAGTTTGCCGAACCGTACATACAGAGAATCATAGCGTTCCCCATACTGGATTGTACGGATGAACCGGCTGTAGTGCTTGAACACATCGATCGTATAGTCACCAAGACTCTCCCCTTCATCTCGTGCGGGGGCTTCCCAATCGGAGAAATCCAATGCCAAGCCGAACGGTTCGGTTTCATACGAACCCTTGATTTTTACATCGAACTGGAAGGTAAACTTGCCGATGCTGAAGTCCGGCATATAGGAGAGGGCGAAGAAACCATCGCTGGTGGCCATACCCTCGAGCAAGCCGGTCGAACTCTCAATTCCGGCGATCGGCCAAGAACCTTCTGTGGTGGAGTATGAAGAGGTCTGAGCATCCGGTTCGACAGGTTGCTGCGACTGCTCTGGGGGCATGACAAAATCACCCTCGCTTTCAGCACTCAAAGGGAGGGTTGCAAGCAGGATCATCAGTAGAAGCAGACCAAGACGTCTTGGCAATCTGTCACCCCTCCTTCCTAAGGCTATCATCCCACATTTCAGGTATGGATGTAAACAGGCCAGAGAGCCATAAGTTACAGCCTGCCAGTAAATTGATGGGCATGATAGATGTGCTCGCGGGTCAGTTTGTCGAGTCGGCCGAGGTCCTTGACAATGGGTTTGAGCCGGGCTCTGATGTTGGTCTGGTCGTAGGGGCACACAGGCTTTACCACCGGCAGGTCATATGCATCCGCAAGTCGCTGGGTGACAGCTTCGTGAATCTCTATCATCGGCCTGATGATGTGGATTTTTCCCTGAAAAAACGGCTGGACGGGCTGCATGGTGGAAAAGCTTGCACGAAAGCAGAGGTTCATCAGGCTGGTTTCCACAAGATCGTCGAGGTGATGACCCATGGCAACCAATTCGATATTGTTCTGCTCACAGTAGTTGAATAGTACTCTCCTTCGGTTTCTCGAGCAGAGGTAACAGTTGAACTCACCGTTGAAGGATGCCGGGTATTGGTGCTCATCAACAATGGTAAAATCATAGCCGAGATCGGTAAAGAACGTAGTCAGCTTCCGGCGGTATTCATCGGGGATGGGATGCTCGATCCAGTTGATCATCAACGCCTTCAATTCGTAGGAGATCGGCAGCCAGCTGCGACGAATCGAAAGGGCGAGGGCCAAAGCAAGGCTGTCTTTTCCTCCAGAGGCTGAAAGGAGCACTGTTTCGTTTTCGCGAATCATTGAGTAGGTATTGATCGCCTTGCCGGTGTGTTTGATGAAACGCATCACCCAAGGGGGGATGTCTCCATCGATGAGGGTGCGATACGAGAGTTTTTCCATGCAGTCAGAGCTCCAATGCCTCCAAAATCGCTTTTTGTGCAATACAGGAGGGTGTGAAGATTCTGAATTTTCTCAGGCTTTTTGTAAAGACCTTACCAATATCATAGGAAAATATTTGGTCGAAATCCCAAAAGCGCTTGAGCGTTCCCCCTTCACCAAGAATGGGGATATCCGATTCAAAAGAGATGGGTTCAGGAATATCGACGATGACCTGGGACTCTGAAACCCCGAGCTTGGAGGCAAGGGCAGATTCGAATGCAGTCCGGCCGGCCAGCTCTCCTGTTTGTGCTTCCAGCACTCCCTGTGCCTCATACGCTTTCTCAAAGCCGAGACGGTAGAGACGATTGTCCCGTACTGCAGCAAACAGCGGGGCGTTGGGAAACTTCTTCAGTGATGGGAGCATGAAGAACTGCTGGTCATCCAACCCATAGAGGTCATCAAAGCTGAGACTCCCGTCGGCAAGCGAGAGCAGCACAGCCTTCTTGATCATTGCTGTTGCACTGCGGGTGGTCTTATGCCAGTACACATTGCGGTACATCAAGTACTTGCTGAACAGAAGGTGTTCAATTGATCCGATGGCTTGCTCGGTGACGGCAAGCTTGGAGTCGACAACCGTCAGTTGGTCGGTGATATACGAGACATCCTGGGTACCGTAGGGAACCCCGCAAAAGAAAGCATCACGGTTCAAGTAATCAAGCTTATCGGGATCGAGGGTGCCTGAGAGGATAGTGCGGTACAGCTTGATCTCTTCATCGTCACAGGGGATCTGCTCATCGATGATCAGTCCAACCTTCTCACTTTGGATTCCGGCTTGCTCGATGGCCTGCCTCAGGGATTCGTTGCCGCAGATGAGACGGTTTGCCATTGCCTCATGACTGGTAAGCGGCAGTTCCTTCAAGGAGTGGGCGAAAGGAAAGTGGCCGATGTCATGCAGGAGGCATGCACACAGAAAGGTCTTCATCCCTTCTTCGGTGCAGGGGAGAACCAAATTCCCTGAGTTGGCTTGCTTCAAAAGACTGGTAAGAATGGAAAACCCGATATGGTAGACGCCCAGGCTATGGTCGAGCCTGGTGTGCACCGCTCCGGGGTAGAGGTGAAAGGTCGGCCCCAGCTGCTTGATCCTTCCCAGTTTCTGAAATACTGCATCGGCGATGATCGGCTTGAACGACAGTGGCAGATGGATATCCTTCCACAGCGGATCGCGGATGCTGAACTGTTGTTCGCCGTAGAGGCTGCAAAGTAACGATGTGTAGGTGCGCTGCATGCATAGATAGTAGAACAGTGCTCCTCCTGTGTAAAGTGAATAGAGAAAAGAGTGGCGCCCTCTCATCGGGGCGGATTAGAATGATGACAAGCTATGAAAAGGAGCAGTGCATGCAAACCTATTTGATCATCGCCGATGATTTTACCGGAGCCAACGACACCGGCCTGCAGCTTGTCCGCCGCGGTGTACCTACGAGGGTGCAGATAGGACATCTGCGGGAACTTCCCGCACGGTATTCGCTGGTGCTCGATACCGAGTCGAGGAATCTGTGTCCGCAGGAAGCAAGAGAGACTGTCAGGGCGGCCCTCTCGGATGTGGATCCATCCTCATTTTCCATCATCATGAAGAAAATCGACTCTACGCTTCGAGGCAACATCGTCGATGAGGTGGGCGAGGTGGCAAAGCACATGCATGTCGATATTATCGTTGTAGCAACGGCGTTTCCCGATATGGGACGCATTTGCATGGACTCGGTGGTCTATGTGCACGAGAAACGGTTGAAAGAGACCGAGCATGGCAGAGACCCCCACAAGCCGGTGACCGAGGATAACCTGTGTACGCTGTTTGGCTCGTTCCATCGGGTGGTGCATCTTGGTCTGGATACCATCCGGTCCCGTTCCTGGCCGATGTTGCGCGATGGAGTGGTGGTGTGTGACTCCACCAGCAATGAGGATCTGAATCTCATTGCCGCATGGGCGCTCTCTTTGAACAAGAGAGTGCTCTTTGTTGGGAGCGCCGGCCTTGCCGAGGCTTTGGTCAACCAACAACACCCTACAAAACCAGTGTTGGGCTTGGTCGCCAGCTTGAGCGAGGTGAGCCGCAAGCAGGTGCTGTATGCCCGGAAAAAGGGTATCTGTACCGTCAGTGTCTCCGTGTGCGACCTGTTGGAGAAAAAAGGCCTTCACAGTTATGCCGAACGGATTCGTCTTCTGCTCTCGCAGAACAAGGACGTCCTGCTGGTCGCCTCCTCTGTTTTGGAGCATGCAGAGTATGAAGCTTCCTTGGAGACAGGTGCGCGCTTGGGCCTTACGGAAAGCCAGATTGGGATTGCAGTTCGACTGGCTCTGAGCTCCATTGCAAAGGAAGTGATGGAAACACATCAGATAGGCGGCTTGTTCCTTACCGGAGGCGATACCGCCTTCGGCATCCTCGAGCTGCTTCAAATCAGCGAGGTTGAGATTCGTGAAGAGGTCTTGTTGGGCCTTCCCCTGCTGGAAGTGGTAGGTACGAAGTATGATTCGCTCAGGCTTGTCACCAAAGCCGGGGCGTTCGGAGGCGAAGATGCAATTGCATACGCACTTCGGGTATTGCGGGAACTATAGGAGCATACTATGAAACGATTTGGAATAACAGTCGGAGATCCTTGCGGGATCGGACCGGAAATCACCTTGAAGGCACTGCATGCATCGACCGCCTATCAGCAGCAGGCGCTTCTCTTTGGAAGCCGCGCCATCCTCGAACACTACAACAAGGCCCTCGGCTTTGGGTTTGCATTCAACGCCATCACAACCATCGGCGATTGGAAGGAGGGGATGATCAACCTCTTCGACCCCATGCCGGAAGTCAAAGCCGAGGACATCGAAATCGGCAAGGTAACGGTGCTTGGTGGAGAACTGGCTTTCCAGAGCGTCTTGGCATCGATAGAATTTGCCTTGCGAGGGGATATCTCATCGGTGGTCACCGCTCCCTTGAACAAGGAGGCCCTGCACCTGGCAGGGCATAAGTTCGCCGGCCATACCGAAATTTTCGGAGCCTACGCGCATGGGACTTCCTATGCCATGCTGCTCTGGAGTGAGAAGCTGAAAGCCATCCATGTCTCCACCCATGTTTCCCTTCGACAGGCATGCGATGCCTGCACCAAGGAGCGTGTACTGACTGTCATCCATCTTGCTGACGAGACCCTCAGGAAGGCCGGGTATGCAAGGCCCCGGATCGCCGTTGCGGGGTTGAATCCCCATGCAGGGGAGAACGGCCTGTTCGGAAGTGAGGAAATCGAGCACATCATCCCGGCAGTTGAAGTGGCAAAAGCCGAAGGCCTTGCAGTCGATGGACCCATCCCCCCCGATACCGTGTTTCTCAAAACGATGAATGGCTCCTACGATGTGGTGGTGGCTATGTATCACGACCAGGGACATATCCCGTTGAAGATGCTTGCATTCGACAGCGCTGTGAATATCACCGTGGGCTTGGATGTCATCCGCACCTCGGTCGATCATGGCACGGCTTTTGATATTGCCGGCAAGCTCATCGCCAGCGAAAAAAGCCTGCTTGAAGCAATCTCGATAGGAATGAAACTCTAGGTGCAAAAAAACAGGGAGAAAAAGCCTCTCCCTGTCTTGAAACACTCCACACCTATTGTACATAGGGGATGGAATACGGGCCATCGCTGAGCCAGACAATCTTCAAAGGTCGTCCGCCTTCGCGCTTTTTGATCAGGTCCAGCACGGTTTTGACTACCTCGCTGTACTCCTTGCTGTCGGTCAGAGTCGCAGCATTGATGCCGGGAAGCCCCGGTCCATCGGCTTTCGTAAGCTGGGGTGCAAAGTAGTAGTAGTGGTCCAAGGGAATCTTCTCAAAGACCGATGCCCACTTCTGAACCTGCCACTGGTCGGGGATGAAGGGCCAATCCTTGCTGTGCAGCACCTTGATCAAAGCCTCAGTGCCGCAGAGTGACAAGATTGCCAGAACGGTTTTGTACGTGATTGAACCAATGATGTCCTTCTTGTCGGTGAAGTTTGCGATGCTGATCAAATACCCGTTCTTCTTCAATGCACCGATTGAGGCAAAGGCGGCTTTGGCGCTCTGGTAGTGGTTGATGCCGACAAAGCCGCCGTGGGTGATGACAATGTCTGCTTCTTCGGCGATGGGAACCTTGGCATAGCCTTTCACCATCTCGAAGGCGGCCAGATGCGCAGCCTCCAGATCGCCTGCGTACACCCCCGTGATGGCAAACTTGTGGTCAAGGGTGACATTGACAATGAAATCGACTCCTGCCATTTTGGCGAAGGCCAGCGACTCTTCATGCACCGGGTTCCCTTCCAGATTGAGATCGCGGGAGTCTGGATGGCCCATGAGGTCCGCCCCATGGAAGAGGAAGGTCCCGTGTTCACTGATCAGGCCGGGACAGACCGACTTGCGTCCTCCACTGACTCCTGCCATGAAGTGGCTTTCCACCAAACCGGTGAGGATCTTCAGGTCGGCTTGCACATAGATGTTGTTGATCTTCACCACGCTGCCGCGTTCGGTTTTGCCAAGGTAGGTAAGAATTGACTCATCCTTGCAGTCATGATTGACCACTGCGATGCCTTTCTCAAACACCCACGGATCGATGATGCGATCGATTTCCTCGGCGGTCATCGGACGATGGGTGCCGGTGGCGATCAACACGGTGATATTCCGACTCTTGTACCCTGTCTCGAGCAAGGTGGTGAGAATGGGAACGAGGATGTTGCCCTTTCCCTTGTACGGAACCGGTCTGGTATTGTCCGAGATGACAATGACAGCCGTAGCATCCTTCTTTTTGCCAAGCTTCTCCTTGGCAATTACTGAAAGCGGCTTGCTCTGAATAGGTTCGTTGAGTGCTTGCACAATGGCAGCCTCGGGCTCGGAGAGGGCAGGGGGGGCAGACATCCCGTAGCATACCGTTGCATCGGGAAGCAGTAGATCCTTGTTTGCGGGATCTATAGGATTGTGTACACGCATAAAGTCCTCCTGAGACTGAGAAAGACGAGCAATTGCTCGTCTTTCTGATCGATTGTATACAAACGAGTGCTTCTAGATTAAAGCTGTTGGCCTGTTGCGTCAACCGCAACGCTTGCCGTGATGGCATGCTCATTGACCAACCCTCGTTTCAGTTCCCAGCGGTAGAAGAAGTCCACCAAGAACGGCACCAAGATTGCAGTAACAATGATGGATGCGGCTACCTGTACAGTGGCTTTCTCAGCAAACGGCAACCAGGAAGGATCGACGGCTGCAATAGCAGCAGGAGTTGCAATGGCGTTTCCTGCGGTTGTCCCGACGCCGGCACCAACTGCAGAAGTTCTTCGCATTTTCTTGGGTACCAACCACTTGTAGATGAAGTAGGAAGGGACACCGGTGACAATCAGGGTCATGACACCCAGAATGATACCGGGAATACCCGCTTGGATGATTGTCTGGAAACTCAAACCTGCACCGAGGGGGAATGAGAAGGTGAAAATGGCGATGAACATACCGGGCTTGAGGAAGTCGCGGAACTTATCATCCAGGTTGCCCAGGACCATACCGACAAGAATGGGAACGATGACGGCTACCAAGCTCATGATAGGGATGGTTGCAACACCGGCGATTCCCATGAACATCATTTCAAAGAACGGCCCGTCGTTCGATGAGATGACTGCAATGGCACCGACGTCGGATTCATCACCGTACTT
>NZ_DJGW01000083.1:0-255 GCF_002432845.1 Sphaerochaeta sp. UBA5836 | reverse complement strand
ACACCTTTATACAGCGAAATACCGGCGGTTTTCAGATTGATCTGGGCTCCACTGCAGAAGAACAGCAGAGCAATCAAGGTGAGCGACCCGGTTTTAAAGAATGCTGTGGTGAAGCTTCCTATGTTCAGTGCACCAGGGAAAAACGTATTGAAAATTACACCAAGAACCAAAGGAACAACCATCATACCGCCAGGAATCTTGTTGATCGTGTCAAAAATCGGAACTTTTCCCATCTTCATGTTGTGCTCTCCTGTT
>NZ_DJGW01000043.1:12279-27394 GCF_002432845.1 Sphaerochaeta sp. UBA5836 | reverse complement strand
CCGATGCTGTCGTGGTCGATGCTCCCCACAATTCCCAGGCCGGCCTTCCAGGCCGCATATGCGGCCGCCGCCGGCTCATAGGGGCTGAAGGAGTAGGTGGTATGCACGTGGTTGTTCACCTCTTCGGTGACCGTGCGGCCAAGAGCCCCGCGCCGTATCAAAGAGCCGAGCTTCTCGGTGGCAGCCATGCGGACGGCGGTATCACGATTGTTGATATCGCGTTCAAGCTTCTGTATATCCATGGTTCTTCCTTATACTCCCTTCCGGCTCGTCCTAAAGAACTCACCGTCGGTGAAGTTGTGCTTGCTCGTATAGCCGGGAAGCGGAAGAATCTGCTCGTGGATGGCATCCAGGATGCTGGAAGGCTGGGCAAAATAGTACTCTTCCATCTCGGCAGGCGGGGTGATCCAGTTCTTTGAACCTGCAACTACTACCGGAGCATCGAGGTAGTCGAAAGCGAGCCTTGAAAGGTTGCTGGCAACCGTGTGCAGATAACTGCCGCGCTCGGCGCTGTCGGTTACCATGACGCAGCGACCGGTCTTCTTGACCGATTCGATGAGCATCTCGTACTTGAGCGGGTTGATCCACCTCAGGTCGATGACCTCGGCCGAAAGACCAAGTTCAGCAAGCTTGTCGGCCGCAGCAATGGCAGTGTACAAGGCGGGTCCAAGAGCCACCAAGGTGACATCCTTCCCTTCGCGTCTGATGGCGGGCTCCCCTTCGGGAATCTCATAGTACCCCTCGGGAACGCCTTCGGCGACGAACATCTCTCCGATTCCGTAGAGCTTCTGGCTCTCAAAGA
Organism: Sphaerochaeta sp. UBA5836; assembly: GCF_002432845.1. Taxonomy (NCBI): domain Bacteria; kingdom Pseudomonadati; phylum Spirochaetota; class Spirochaetia; order Spirochaetales; family Sphaerochaetaceae; genus Sphaerochaeta; species Sphaerochaeta sp. UBA5836. The sequence continues at coordinate 26,592 of NZ_DJGW01000043.1, read as the reverse complement.
ATACCACCGGGTCGGTTCCGCGCAGTGCGTAGTTGAGCATGCCCTTCACATCATAGGGGGTTGCCGGATACATTGCCTTCAAACCGGGAACGGAAGCGACCATGCTTGTCCACTCCTGGGAGTGCTGGGCACCATACTTGTTGCCAACCGACACGCGCAGCACCAACGGCATCTTCAGCACGCCGGCACTCATGGCCTGCCATTTGGGCATCTGGTTGAAGACCTCATCCCCTGCACAGCCGAGGAAGTCGCAGTACATCAACTCAACGACGGCCCGTCCGCCGGCCATTGCATAGCCGACTCCGCTGCCGACAATAGCCGACTCGGCAATCGGGGAGTTGAAGAACCTCGACGGAGGAAGCAGTTCGGTAAGGCCGCGGTAGCAGGCAAACGCCCCTCCCCAGTCACGGTGGTCCTCGCCGTAGGCGATCATGGTCGGGTCGATGGAGAAACGATGGACCATGGCTTCGAATACCGCATCACGATACTGATACTGGCGGGCGGCAGGATACTCCTTTCCGTTCTCGTCATACGCGTAGCGGTTTCGCTTGGCGATCTGCTGCACCCTCGGATTCTCCTCAAGGCTCTGCAGCAGCACCGGCTTTGCATCATCAAACTTCTCGACACTGCCGTTTGAGAACATCACCGACTCAATAAAGGCTTCATCCACCATCGGGCTGATCTTGGGATCGGCGGTGATCTGCAGCGTCATTCTCATCTTCTCTTCAAGGAGCGTGTCCATCCGATCAAGGTCGGCTTGTTGCACTACACCGTTTTCGATCAGGTAATTGCCGTAGGCCACGATCGGGTCCTGGTTGCGGAACGCCTCGAGCTCCTCCTTGGTCCGGTAGGTCATTGCATCGCTGGGGCTGTGGCCGCTGTAGCGGTAGGTCAGCGTATCCAGGAAGGCGGGACCTTCCCCCTTGAGCAACAGCTCCTTTTTGCGGGCCGTAGCATCGGCTACAGCCAGCGGGTTGAAACCATCGACACGTTCGGTGTGCATGGAGTACTCGTTGATGGCCGCCCCCACCCGTGCGGCCACCTTGTAGCCCATGGTCTCCCCGATCGGCTGCCCACCCATTGCGTAGAGGTTGTCAAAGCAGTTGAGCATGAACGGGGGATAGCCGGGATTCTCCTCCCACAAGGTCTTGTACTGGTCCATGGAGGAGAGAACCAAGCCTTCGTAGACAGGACCGCGGGCGAGCGAGCCGTCGCCGATGTTGGCGATGACAATCCCCTTTTTGCGGTTGATTTTCTTATACAGGGCGGCACCTACGGCGATGGTGCAGGAGCCACCGACGATGGCGTTGTTGGGCATGCTGCCGAAGGGCTTGAAGAAGGTGTGCATCGAGCCGCCCAAGCCTGCGTTGAAGCCCGTCTTCTTGGCATAGATCTCCGCCAAGGCGCCATAGAGCACAAAGTTCTCTGCGGTGTCGCGGACGTCCTTGCCGGGGAAGTGATCGGCGATCACCTGGTAGGTCTGTCCGTTCATGAAGCCTTCCATGATGGAAAGCAGGTCCTTGTCCTCCATCTTGTAGATGGCGGACATGCTCTTGGCCAGAATCTCGCCATGGCTGCGGTGCGAACCGAAAATCTGGTCCTCGGGCTCCAGCACCATAGCCTGGCCGACCGCTGCACTCTCCTGTCCTGCAGAGAGGTGGGCGGGACCCTTGTGGGTATAGCTGATCCCCTGATACACCCCTTCCTTCTTGATGGTGTCGAGCATCGTCTCAAACTTGCGGATGAGGAGCATGTCATAGTAGGCACGGACCAAACGGTCCTTCCCATATAGCTTAAGTTCCTTCTTGAAATCACTCTGGTACTGGTTTACCGGAATGGAAGGTGTCTTGATGATTTGTTTTTCCCTCAGCGTTGCGGGATCAAACGGTAGTGTTTTGGACATAATAACTCCTTATCATTGCATCCCTACAGGGTATGGTCGAGCTGAAAGCAAGCATCCTTGATCAACTCGGACACACTGGGATGGGGAAATACGATCTCTTTGACATCCTGGACACGCAGCTCAGCCTCAATAAGTGCCGAAGCGCCCCAGATCATCTCACTGCTGTAGGGTCCGAGCAGGTGGACTCCGACGATGGCCCCGGTCTGTGCGTGGCAGATGACCTTCACCAACCCTGCACCTTTTTTGCCGTGTTCGGCCAAGAATCTGCCATTGGCACGCATCTGCACCGTCCGGCTCCTTATGGGGATGCCGAGCTTCGCAGCTTCGGCTTCGGTAATGCCGCATCCGGCGGACTCAGGGTTGCCGTAGACAGCCCACGGTATTGCCTGATAGCGCATGCGCATCGTCTTTGAACCGAAGATATTGGAGACGGCCACCTCAGCCATGCGTGAAGCGCTGTGAGCCAACAGCGAACGGCCGTTGACATCGCCGATGGCGTAGACCGTGGCGAGGTTTGTCTGCATCCGGTCATTGACCACCACGCCCTGCCTGCCGATGTCCAGCCCCAGCTTCTCGAGGCCCTGGATGTTGGGCCTGCGACCCACGCTCATCAGGACCATGGAGGCTGCAATGGATTTCTTCTCTCCCTTTGCATCGGTGTAAAGTACGGAATCGGGTGTAATCTCCTCGACCTTGCAGCCAAGGTGGAAGTCCACTTCCTTGAGCTCGCGGCGCATCAGCTTGGCGAACTCGCCGTCCATCATCGGAAGGATTTCACTCATCATCTCGATGACGGTGACCTTGGTCCCGATCATGGAGAAGAAGGAGGCGAATTCGATGCCGATCACTCCGCCGCCGATCACCACCAGCGAAGACGGGATCTCCTTGATCTCGAGAATCCCGTCGCTGGTCAATACATGGCTCAGCGTGGAGCCGGGGATGGGAGGCACAAAGGGCGAACTTCCGGTTGCAATGATCAGGTACGAACCCTCATAGACGGTATCGCCTACCTGTACGTGATGGGCATCGAGAAACTGCGCTTCGCCGAATACGGTCTGGACCTTGTTCGATTTCATCAGAAATTCAATGCCGCCCCTCAGCGTCTTGATCGTCTCTTCCTTCCAGGCCATGGCATCCAAGAGGTTGAAGGAGACTTCCTGTGCCTGCACTCCGAACTGCTTGCCGTCCTGGGCGTGGGAATAGAGCTTGGCGCTGTTGAGCAGGCTCTTGGTGGGAATGCAGCCGCGGTTGGTGCATACTCCCCCCAAATGTTCCTTCTCAATGAGGAGAACCTTTTTCTCCAGCGCCCCTGCCCGCTCTGCTGCGACATATCCGCCGGGGCCGCTGCCCACTACAATCAAATCAAAGCTATCCATACAATGCTCCTACAAGGCCAACAAGAGGTCGATCGAGGCGATATTGTCCATCAAGGCCTTGAGGAAGCGTGCCGCATCGGCGCCATCGACAGCTTGATGGTCCATGGTCAGCGACAAGCCGATGTGCTCAACGAAGGCCACATCGCCGTCCTCATCCTCGATAGGCTTGAGGACGATGGTTCCAACTCCCAAAATGGCAACCTCGGGCACATTCAGGACCGGGGTGAACGCCTCGATGCCGAAGGAGCCGACGTTGCTGACGGTGAACGTCGAACCTGTCAGTTCATCAGGCTGGGCGGTACCGGCTTTACACTTGCCGATAAGAGCCTTGGTTCCTTCACTGAGTTGTTTCAGACTCAGAAGTTCGCTGTTGCGCAGTACCGGCACCAACAGGCCCTTGGCCGTATCGGTGGCCACTCCAAGATGGACATGAGCAAAGCGTAGGATCTTGTCACCCAAAAAGTGGGCGTTGAAGGCAGGGAACTGCACAAGGGTGCGGGAGACGGCAAACAACACCAAGTCGTTGATGGTGATCCCTTGCAAGCCGAGTTCCGGCTTGGATGCCTTGAATCCCGCCCTGAGGCGCTTCAGCGCCCGGGCATCGGCGAAGGCATGCAAGGAGAGCTGGCAGGTCGAATGCATCGACTCCATCATTCTTCTTGCCGTTACCTTGCGAACTCCCTTCACCGCAATCTCAGTGACCTCTTCGGACACGGGAGCAGTGACAGCCGGCTCAACAGGCTTTGCCGCCAGGTCGCTTGCGAGCACCCTTCCTCCGATGCCGCTTCCGCTTGCAGGAGCCTCGATGCCCTGCTCAAGGGCCTGCTTCCTGGCAACCGGTGAAAGGGGCTGGCCCTTGGCGGAAAGCACATCACGCTCGATGATCCTTCCCTTCGGGCCGGTAGGCTGGACGGCAGAGAGGGGTATTCCCAAGGAGGCTGACAACTGTCTGGCACGAGGGCTCGCACCTATGGCTTGGCTTGCTGCAACAACAGGGGCCTGCTCTACTACCGATGCAGAGACCTCTGACGCCTTCGCTTCTTGTTGCTTCGGCTCTTCTGCTGCAACCGTCTCGACCTTCTCTCCAGCTTCGCCGATAACGGCGATGGGAACCATGACCGGCACATCGGCACCTTCCTCAAACAAGCGGGCAAGCACCACACCTTCGGCGGTCGATTCAACGTCGATGGTGGATTTATCGGTCTCGGCTGAACACAGCACATCTCCGACGGCTACCTTGTCCCCCAGCTTCACCTTCCATTCCACGATGATGCAGGACTCGACCGAGTTTCCCTGCTTGGGCATCACAACCTGTTGTGCCATCTATGCTTCTCCTCTACTGTGCGATAATAACCTCGACACCCTGCTCTTCGAGCTGGGCGATGAGGTCGGTCGGAAATCCACTGTCTGTGACAATGGTATCAATCTCTGTTACCGGCATGATCCGTACGAATCCCCGATTGCCCACCTTCGACGAATCGACGCAGAGCACCCTGCGGGTGGCTTGGGCGCACATGCGCTGCACGACCTGGGCATTCTCCACCAAGCTGGTGGTAAGCCCGTGTTCCATGGTGAACCCGTCGGTGCCGAAAAAGGTGGTCGTTACATGGTAATCTTCTATTTGGCTGATGGCAGCCGGACCCACGAGGGCTTCTGCCTGGCTTCGGTATTCACCACCGACAAGGGTGATGAGCAATTGGGCATTCGCCCTGGCATACGGCAACAGGAGGGTTGAATTGGTAACCACCTTGACATTGCGCTTGCCGAAGAGGTAGCGGGGGATCAAGGAGCAGGTGGAACCATTGGTGATCATGATGCAGTCGTTGTCCTTGACCAAGGTGGCTGCAGTTTTGGCAATCAACTCTTTCTGGGTGTTGTTCGAACCATCGCGGAAGGCGGCCTGCGGCGAGGAGGCGGCGACCACCCTTCCATGGGAGCGGACGACCAGACCTTTGGCGTCGAGGTCCCTCAGATCTCCACGAATGGTAACGGCAGAAACACCCAACTCTTGGCTGAGGCGGGTGACCGGGTACTCCTCTCCACTTTTCAGCAGCTGGAGAATTTGTTCCTCACGGGGGGAAAGGCCTAACATCCAGTTCGCTCCTGCTTTCAATTTACTTTCGTAACGCTTTCGATTCTATTATGCTTTGACGAATAAATCAAGCAGAAATGAAAGGAAAATGCTCAATCCATGTGAAAGACTTCTTCCAATGGTATGGAGACCGGCGATTTGTCAGGGTTTGTCTCCATCAAGTCGGACATATAAGCCCACCACTTCTGGACAATGGGATTTGCACCCAAGCCCTGGGAGCCTGTGTTGCCTTGCACGCGCTGGAAGGCAAAGAGTTTTCCCGTCTCGCGTTCAAGGAAAATCGTGTAGTCATACACTCCGCTTTCGCTGAGCAAAGCCTTCAACTCCGGCCAAATCTCATTGTGACGCTTCTGGTATTCAGCCTCACATCCCTTCTTCAACTGCATGACAAATGCTTTGCGCATGAAATCCTCCTAGTGTTGTGCCTGCAATCTGAGCTTTCGGTTTGCCTTGTACAGGTCCAGCAATCTGGGAAGCAGGACTGCGATGATCAGCAGGCTTCCAATGACGATGGTCATCAGCGTTCCGCTGAACTTGAGCAGACCCATGCCGAATTTCAGATAGCCGACGAGCAAAGACCCGATGAACACCCCGAAAACAGTGCCCTTTCCTCCGGTGATCGAAACTCCTCCGAGAACCACCAGGGTGATGATCTCCAAATCCCAGCCGGTTGCAATGTTGGAACGGACCGAAAGAATGCGGCTTGCAAGCAGCATGGCTGTCAGGCCGCAGAAGAATCCAGTGATGGTAAAGTTGATGATCCTGGTGAGTTTGACGTTCACCCCGCTGAACCGGGCGGCCTCGGCGCTGTTGCCGATGGCATACAGCCTTCGGCCGTACGTTGTTTTATGCAGGATGAAGGCAAAAAGGAGCATCAGGGCAAGATAGAGTACGAACTCATAGGGAATGATGGTATTGGGAATGAACTCCTGGCCGAAGACGCCGAAGCCCTCGGGGAAACTGGTGCGGGCCTGGTCGCCCAGCAGTCCGATCGAGATACCCCGGTAGATGGACTGGGTTGCCAGGGTGACGGCGATAGCCGGCATATTCAGACCGGTTATCATCAAACCATTGAACAGGCCTGCAAGAGTGCCCACCAAGAGGGAAATCAAGAGCAGCGAAGGAATGGATGCCCCACCCTGGGCTGCGTTGCCGACTGCATAGGCGCACAGGGCTATGATCGAGGCGATTGAAATGTCTATATCGCCGCACATGATGATGAAAATCATCGGCAGGGCCATGATTGCCTTCTCACTGAACTGGAAGGTCGCGTTCATCAGATTGAACCAATCCAGAAAATAGGGAGTCCGATTCGTGAAGAATACAAACATCAAGGTGAAAATGATTACCAATATCACTTCCCACTTGGTAAAGAACTCGATGAGCCGGCTTTTGATCGACATTTCGTTGATGAGCCGGCTTTTTGCTATATAATCCTTTTTCTCAGCCATAGCCTACCCCCTCCTCTGTGCCAGCAGTTTTGCACTCTTGCGTTGGTCGGACAGGGTATTCAGAGCCAAGGCGACCAAAATGATCAAGCCCTGGACGAAGGTCTGCCAGAAAACCGACAAATACACGACCGGCAGTGCATTGGTAACCACACCCAAGAAGAGGGTCCCCAAAACCACGCCGATGATCCCTCCGGCTCCACCGGAGAAGGTCACACCCCCCAGCACACAGGCGGCAACCGCCTGCATCTCAAAGCCGGTGGCCATCTCGTTGACCGCCGAGGCATACCGGGCGGTCCACAAGGCACCGGCAAGGCCGCAGAGCGTTCCACTGATCAAAAACACGACGACTCTGACACGGTTCTCATTCACTCCTACGAACTTTGCTGCAGTGGGGTTGCCCCCGATGGCGTATACTTCGCGTCCGGTCCGGGTGAAACGGCTGAAATAATAGAAGACTGCTATGACAACAAAGGCAATCCAGAGAAGGTATGAGATGCCTAGGAATGTCGTACGGGGAAATCCGATGTACGAAGGAGACATCTCATGGGCGGTTACCCAGGTGCCCTTGCTGAGCACGAAGGTAAGACCGCGATAGATGTTCACCGTCCCGAGGGTGGTGATGATGGGAGGGATTTTTCCATACGCCACCAATACACCATTGAACAGGCCCATCAACAGCCCGATACCCATGCCTACCAGCAAAAGAACGAAAGGGGGTACCGATGCATAGGATTCGTTGATCATTCCACAGGCCATGCCGGTGAAAGCGATGATGGAACCGACTGAAAGGTCGATACCGTTTGAGAGAATGACCAAAAACTCACCGATGGCAACAATCGAGAGAATGGCCATGTCGTTGAGAATCCTGTTGATGTTCTCACCTGAAAGGAACTGGGGGGAGCGGATGGTTATAGGAACCAAAAGGACCATCAGCAAGAGCATCAGGGTCAACTCCCTGCGCTCAAGCGCCTTTTTCAGCAGTGATGATGGAGCACGTTCAGGCATGGGCGGCCTCCTGGGAAACAGTAGCAATGGCGTAGCGCATGACCGTCTCGGCTGTGCACTTGCGAGCATCAAGCATGGCAGTCTGATAGCCTTCATGCATGACCAGAATCCGGTCGCTCATTCCCATGACTTCCGGCAGTTCACTGGAAATAAGAATGACAGCCACACCTTTGGCGGCCATGTCGCAGATGAACTGATGGACGGCGGCCTTGGTGGCGACATCGATTCCTTTCGTCGGTTCATCGAGAATGAGAATCTTGGGTTTTGTCCCGATCCACTTGGCTAGAACGACCTTCTGCTGGTTCCCCCCCGAGAGGGTCTCTGCATCGACATGGTAGCCGGCCGACTTGATCTCCATCTGGTTCCCATGTTCCAATACATAGGCCCTCTCCTCCTTGGAGCGGGTGATGATGCCTTTGAATGACAGCAGCTTGAGCACCGGCAGGGAGATATTGTGGGTCAGACTCATTTTCAGCACCAGACCCTGCTTCTGACGGTCCTCGGGAACCAAGGCGATGCCCTTGCGCATGCTTTCTTTGGCACCCTTGGGCATAAAGGCCTTGCCTTCGAGATACATGGTGCCTTCACTGGCCTTATCGATGCCGAATATGGTACGGACAACCTCGCTGCGGCCGGCACCCACCAAGCCAAACAGCCCCAGGATCTCACCCTCGTGGAGCGTAAAGGAGATGTGCTTGAATGCACCGAGCTGACTCAGCTTCTCTACCTTGAGAATCTCCTTGCCCAGGGCAGGGGTATGTTCGGGATAGAGCTGATCGATCGATCGGCCGATCATCATATTGATGATTTGGTCCTCGGTGCTCTCAGCAACCTTCCCTTCCCCTATATACTGTCCGTCACGATAGACGGTGAAATAATCACAGATGGTAAAAATCTCATCAAACTTATGAGAGATGAACAAAATGGCTTTGCCGCTCTCCTTGAGGGAGCGGACAATCCTGAACAAGTCTTCGACCTCCCGTCCGGTAAGGGCGCTGGTCGGCTCGTCCATGATGACCAGCTTGGCATCGAGGGAGAGCGCCTTGGTGATCTCAACCATGTGCCGCTTGGCAACGCTGAGGTTCTTGACCAAGGTGTCGGGGTCGATATCCAGCTGCATGCGTCCCAGCAGTGCCTTGGTCTGTTCGGTCATTGCCTTCCAGTCAAGCTTCTTGGTCTTGGGATTACGCAGATGGTGCCCCATGAAAATATTTTCAGTGACACTGAGCTCGGGAAACATCGAGGCTTCCTGATGGATGGCAACAATGCCGGCCTGTTGGGCCTCGATGGCATTCTTGAAGGAAATCTCCTTGCCTTCAAGCACGATGCTCCCATGGGTGGGGATGTACACACCAGTCAGGATTTTCACCAAGGTTGACTTTCCAGCCCCGTTTTCCCCGATCAGGGCATGCACTTCGCCCGAGCGCAGTGTCAGCTTGACATTGTCCAGGGCCCGGATGCCGGGAAATATCTTGGTTAGGTTGGTAACTTCCAACAATGCGTCTGGCATTGTTCCTCCTTATACAAGCAAAAACAGACGGCTCCCGCCGAAAGCGGCAGGAGCCGAATACAATGATCTAGAAAATTGCTGCGAACTGCTCGATGTTGTCCTTGTTGAATACGTACGGATAACCCATGTAGATGATTCCATCTTTCTCAACTTTCATGGAATCCATGCGGCCGGCGGGAATGGCCTCGCCGACGCTGCCCTTGACGGTTCCGTCAATGAGGCCGTTCAAAATGTAGGTGGAAGTATAGCCGAGGTCGATCGGATTCCACAGAGCCATCTGGCGGCAGGTGCCGTCGAGGATGTAACCCTTCATTTCCGAAGGCAGGCCAAGACCGGTGACTTCCACGATACCGGCTTTACCGGCATCCTTGACAGCCTGTGCAGTAGCAAGCAAACCAACAGTGGTCGGGCAAATGATCGCCTTCAGGTTGGGGTACTTCTGCATCAAGGAGACAGCTTCACGATAGCTCTTGTCCGGGGCGTCGTCACCATAGACAACTTCCACGAGCTTCATGTTGGCATACTTTGCATCCTTGATCTCTTCCTTCATCCAGTTGATCCAGAGATTCTGGTTGGTAGCCTGGGCGGAAGCGGAAAGAACAGCAACATCACCCTTGTAGCCGGTAAGTTCGGCTGCAAGCTGAATCTGCTGACGGCCGATGAGCTCGGCATTGCTCGGAAGCAGGTCGACGATGCGTCCGCCTACGTTGATGCCGGAGTCAAAGCTGATGACCTTGATGCCGGCTGCCATGGCCTTCTTGGTGACGGGAATCAAAGCATCGGCATCGTTCGCGCTGATGGCAATCCCATCGACTCTCTGTGCAATGAGGGTCTCGATGATTTCAATCTGGCCTTCAGCAGTTGCCTGGGGAGGACCCATGTAGGTGGTCTTGATCCCACCAATTTCGGCTGCCGCTTCCTGGCTGCCCTTGAACACTGCGTCAAAGAAACCATTGCCCATGCTCTTTACGAGTATGACAATTTCCTTCTCTGACTTTACTGCCTGTTCCTTGGTTCCCTGGGCGAAAAGACCAGTGACGACCAAGCTGGCAATGAGTACAAACAACAACGCTTTCTTCATACAAACTCTCCTTTTACGAAATCATTCCGACAGTGCCGGAATCTATTTGAACCTGGGCATGCCAAGGCAAACAGCACAATGTGTATAGCATAATGCTATATCCTTATGTATAAGTGTGACAGCTTTTTTGAAATCCGCAATAACTGAATAGTCATTTTTTAGCACTATTTTATCATGCGGTTGGATTGTCGGCGCTTTCTCACGGAATCAAAACGAAAGTGATACGAAAAGACAAGGTCGGCAAACGAAGGAGTATTGAAGCATCACCCTGTATCACGGCTAAAGAGCCTGGCTCCCAGAAAGCCGACAAAGGTTTGCTGCAACAGGATGCCGATTACCACCGGCAGGGCGGTTTCCGCTCTGAAATAGCTGGTGGCCAGAACCAGGGCGGCACTGATGTTGCGCATCCCACCGGTGAACGTCATGGAGACTACAGAAGCGCGGTCCTCATGCAGCACATACCTGCCAAGTGAGTAAATCAGCACAAAACCCAAGGCGATGACCACCAGGTTCATCAGAATGAGAGGCACATAGACTGCTGAAAAGGTGAGTGTTCCCGACAGCGATGCAACATGCAGGACGATGACCAGCATCATGCACACCTTCGTGACCGGACTGAGGTATGGGCGGGCATTGGTGCAGGCCTCTGAAGCCGCTTGCTTGACCAGCATGCCCAGAAGAGAAGGGATGACTATCATGTACAAGAGAGAGATGATTATGCCTTGGAAATCCAGCTGTACCGATGAGTCGGCCAACAGGCGGACCGTAAGCGGGGTCAAGAGCGGTGAGAGCAGGGTATCGAGCAGGATCAACGCCAAAGCCAGGGCTCCGTCGCCTGCATGGATGGTCGTCCACAAGAACGAGGTGACCGCTATAGGAATCGAGGAGAGCAGGATGAAGCCGGTGACATAGGAAGGTGAAGAGGGAAACGCCAGGGAGGCAAGAGCCTTGACTATCAGGGGAATGAGCACATGCGCACACACAAGCACCATGCCGATTGTCCGTCCACGCCTGAGAGCCTTCGCCACCTGGGAGAAACTGATCTGCAGGGCACCGATGAACGTAATGCATGCAAAGAAAAAGGTCCCCCACCCCTTGTAAGCGGCAATGCGGGAGCCCAAGGCCAAGCCCACCACCACCCCGATTGGTGTGATGACGGGCATCGCCTTGTCACTGGGCGCATTGAAGGTGCTCAGCTTCATTTATGGTGCAGATACCTTGGAACGATACTTCTCGACTTCCCAGTTGCGAATGAAGTCGATCATCGGCTCATCCATGAAAAGCGGCCCGCCGAAGCTCTCGGTATAGACGCTGATCGCTACGCTGTCCCTAAAGAGGGGCATCGGCTTCGGCCCAAGGGAGAAAACTCCCAGATCCTGCACGCAGACAATCTTCGCCCGCCCTGAGTGCTGCGCCTCGAATTCCTCGAAAGCCTTCGCTACATCTTCGTCCTTTCCGACCCACAGCGGCTTGAAGCCTGCATAGACGATATGGTCGGGGGTGAAGGAGGATGCAACTGCGGCAAAAGAAATCTCATCAGCAAGCAAGCGCGCATACTCCTTGTTCATGGCAAAGAGAACCTCCTCGTCGGTATAGCGCTGCAAAACCGACCTGACTGCCTCAACCTTGGCCTCGTCGGCTTTGAGAGCAGTGAAATCAGGCTTCCTTATAAGAGCCGATTCGATGCGTTTCATCACCCGCTCATACTGCAGGGAAATCTCCTCAAGACTTGCGCCACCGACAAAGATGCCATGGTTCTGCAAGAAAATCAGGGAGCACACCGCCCCTGTCTGCTTTGTATGGACGGCCATCCGCTGTCGTACAGTCTGGGCAAGAATGAAACCGGGCTTCACCAGCTCGATCCAAAGAGCGTCGGGAAAAAGCCTGGCCACCGTCTGCCTGCCCTCTTGTGCGCATGTCAAGCCATTGACAATGGCTGGATGCAGATGCACCACGTAGGCAAACGGCAGCAAGGCATGCAGCAGAGCCTCGACCGACGGGCGTGCGCTCTCCCCTCCCAGCCGGCAGGCCATCATATCCCTGAGGACTTCATCCTCCCGCGTATCGTCGTCCTGACTGTACTGCTTGCTCCAGATGCCTTCCATCTTGGCGAGGTCCATGCGTACAAAGCCCTCTTCACCGATGGTTCCCAAGGCGTGGCCGCTTGCCTTTACATACAGGATGCCGCCCTCCTTATAGGAGGTGTTCCCGCCTCCGAGCAGGACAAACGAAGCATCCGACCCATACCGGCGCGAATGTTCGATCAATGTTGCAAGGCTCATACGCGCTCCTTCAGCACACTCTCTTCGTAGTCGCTGATGATGCCGATCAGCTTGCTCTCCAGCGGTGCATTGAAACGGGTGCAGAACTCATTCCAAACCGCTCCGAAAGGCAGTACATTCTGCAGCTCCAGCAGGGCCATGGTAGCATAGCCGTTGCCCGATTCCTCATACTCGATCAGCTGGTCGATCGGCTGAAGCAGGGCGAAGAGCAGAGCCTTGCGCATTGCTCGGATGCCGGTGACCCATGCACCGATGCGATTGATCGAAGCATCGAAAAAGTCCAGGCCGATGTGTGATGTTTCGAGCTTGCCGCTGCGAACCAGCTCCTCGGCGACCATTTTCACCTTGTCATTGAACAACACGACGTGGTCGCTGTCCCAATGCATCGGCCTGCTTACATGCAGCAGCACCTCGTCATCGAAAAGCAGGATGGAGGAGAGCTTGTCCGAAATATCCTCTTCGGTATGGAAGTGGCCCATGTCGATGCAGAGCATCTTGTTGTTGCGGGCGGCATAGTTCATGTAGAACTCGTGCGATCCAACCACGAAAGATTCACTGCCGATGCCGAAAAGCTTGGTCTCCAAGGCATCACGCATATACTCTGCCGGATACTCGGTCTGGAAAATCTCATCCAGGCTCTCCTTGAGAATCGAGCGGTACCCGAACTTGTCCACGGTAAGATTCTTCGCCCCGTCGGGCACCCAGGTGTCAAGAATGCAGGGAGATCCCATCTGCTCCCCGATCCAAGCGGCGATTCTTCTGCAACGCTTTGCATGTTCGATCCAGAAACGGCGGATTCGTTCATCCTTGCTGGCAAGGGTGTACCCGTCGTCGGCCATCGGATGGCTGAAGAAGGTGCCATTGAAGTCGAAGGCGACCCCCACCTTCCTGCCCCACTCGACCCAGCCCTGGAAATGGGCTTCCTCAATCTGATCCCGGTCGATGAAGGTCGAACCGAATTCACCATAGCTCGCATGCAGGTTCACGCGGTGGGTTCCCGGTACGAGGGAGAGTACCTTCTCCAAGTCGGAACGCAGCTGTTCGATGGTTTTCGCCTTGCCGGGATATTTTCCGGTAGCTTGAATGCCTCCGCCGCCCAGCTCGGCGTCAGGCTTCTCAAAGCCCCCTACATCGTCACCCTGCCAGCAGTGAATCGAGATGGGAATCTTGGCAAGTTGATCCAATACTTCATCAGTATTCACGCCATACTCGGCGTATACGGTTTTGGCTACTTCATACTCTGACATGACAGGCCTCCTCAAGCGCAGTACACTACCTAGGTATAGTGTGACATTTTTCTCAAGATTTACCTTGACAGAATAGTCAATTTCTAGCACGATTTTATCATGTCGAGTTTCACCCTGTCTGAATCCATGTTCTTCCGGGAAAACCGCCTGCCCATCAAGGTGCTGCTAAGGGATCCGGAAATCCCTTTCTCCTTGCACAGTCACGATTTCTATGAGCTTGTCGTAGTGGTTTCAGGCAAAGGCACCCATCTTTTGGCCAACGACAGCCGCCATTTGCAGGAAGGCATGGTGTTCTTCATCAAGCCCGGAACCGCCCATGGCTATGCGGACATCAACAATCTGGTGCTCTACAATGTGCTGATCGGG
>NZ_DJGW01000043.1:8929-12199 GCF_002432845.1 Sphaerochaeta sp. UBA5836 | reverse complement strand
GAAAAGCAGGATTACGGAAACGGTGCTTCTGCGATGGCCTACTCAAAGCTGTTGCAGCTGCTCATCCTGGTCAGCCGTTTCCACACCTCCCGCAAGGGAGGGGTGTTCCAGCCCGACCAGCGTTTGGAGCAGGTCATCGCATTCATGGAACAGAACATCGACAGAAGTCTTTCACTGGAGGAGTTGGTCGCCCATTCAAACATGAGCGCAAGCACGCTCAACCGGCAATTCAAGCTCTCCACCGGATGGTCGCCGGTAGACTTTCACATCCACCGGCGCATCGCGTTTGCTTCCACACTGCTGCTCACCACCAACCTCAGCATTGAGCGCATCAGTGAAAAAACAGGCTTTTCCGATGCCAATTACTTTGCCAGGCAGTTCAGGAACCACATGCAGATGAGCCCGAGGCAGTACAAACAGCTGTGGACCTCCCCAAGACCCTGATCAGACTACCACCCCTTTCTTGAGGATGATGTTGGCGTACAGCGCCGACTCACCGGTAGCCACGACCGCATAGGCCTTGCGGCTGCGTTCATAGAAGGCAAAGCGCTCCAAGTGACCAAAGCCTTTGAAGCCAGGATCGCCTTCTTTGGCTATCGCTTCATAGGAAGCCCAGATCGGGGTCTCCACGGCGTCACCTGCGACTTTTTCCATCAAAAATGCATTGGGGGCATAGCTGTCCAAGGGAAAAAGTTGAAGAATGGCCTTGAGAATCTCCTCAACGCCATGACCGTCGAGCCGAACAACACGGGAATTCATCGAAGCCGCCGGGAAATTGCCGTCCCCGATGACCAGCTCATCACCATGGCCCATCTCCATGAGGATTTTCAAAAGCTCGGGGCTCAGGATGGAAGGAATAGTTTTCAGCATTGGGTGCTCCTGTACAATTTGGATTGCAATTGCCACAATCGTGTGCGATACTACACATGATGTAAACGATTACATTCCTATCATATACCAAGGGGGACAATATGGCAAATATATCTGGAATGAAAAATGTGGGACCTGAAAGACGGTACGCTTCCGCACTTCCAAAAATCGGAATCAGACCGGTTATCGACGGAAGACAGAGAGGAGTCCGCGAATCGCTTGAGGTTCAGACCATGAACATGGCGAAGGCGGCTGCAAAGCTGATCAGCGACAACGTATTCCACGGAACCGGAGAACCTGTCGAATGCGTCATCGCCGACACCACCATCGGCCGCGTTCGGGAAAGTGCCGATTGCGCGGAGAAGTTTGCCAAGGAGGGAGTTGCAATAACCTTGACCGTCACCCCCTGCTGGTGCTATGGAACCGAGACGTTCGACATCGACCCGATGACGATCAAGGCTGTCTGGGGTTTCAACGGCACCGAGCGCCCTGGCGCCGTATACCTTGCTGCAGTCCTTGCAGCCCATACCCAGAAAGGCCTTCCCGCCTTCGGCATCTACGGTCGCGATGTACAGGACAACAGCGATACATCGATCCCCGATGATGTCTCGGAGAAAATTTTGCGCTTCGCCCGTGCAGCGCTCGCAGTGGCAACCATGAGAGGCAAGAGCTACTTGTCCATCGGCGGCATGGCAATGGGCATCGCCGGTTCCATCGTCGACCACGACCTGCTGCAGAGCTACTTGGGAATGAGAACCGAAGCCATCGACATGTGCGAAATTGAAAGACGCATCGCCGAAGAGATTTATGATCCTGAAGAGTATACGAGAGCCATTGCATGGGTTCGTGAAAACTGCATCCAGGCTGAGGACACCGTCAATACCCCTGAATTCCGCAGAAGCGAAGAGCAGCTGAAGAAGGATTGGGAGTACTGCACCAAAATGACCATGATCGGTCGCGACCTCATGATCGGCAACAAGAAGCTCGAGAAGCTGGGATTCAAGGAAGAGGCTCTCGGCCACAACGCCCTGCTTGCAGGCTTCCAAGGCCAGCGACAGTGGACCGACCACTGGCCGAACGGCGACTTCATGGAAACCATGCTCACCACCAGCTTCGACTGGAACGGAATTCGCGAGCCGTACATCATGGCCACCGAGAACGACCACCTCAACGGCATCAGCATGCTTTTCTGCAAGCTGTTGACCAACCGTGCGGCAATCTTCAGTGATGTGCGCACCTACTGGAGCCCCGAAGCCGTAGAGCGGGTGACCGGCTGGAAGCCCGAAGGCTTGGCCAAGGATGGATTCATCCACCTCATCAACAGCGGGGCCACCACCTTGGACGCTGCAGGACAGATGAAGAACCAGAAGGGCGAAAGCGAGATGAAGCACTACTGGGACATCACCGAGGAGGATGTAAAAAAGACCCTCGAAAATACCCGTTTCAGTGTTGCCAACTGCGGCTACTTCCGCGGTGGTGGTTTCAGCTCCACCTTCCTCAGCGAAGGCGGCATGCCCCTTACCATGGTTCGTGTCAATCTGGTAAAGGGAGTCGGCCCGGTTCTGCAACTTGCTGAAGGCTGGACTTGCGATGTTCCCGAGCATGTGTTCGACACCATCAACAAGCGAACCGACCAAACCTGGCCGACCACCTGGTTCGTACCCAGGACGGATGGCAAGGAAGGTCCGTTCAAGGACGTGTATTCGGTGATGGCGAACTGGGGAGCCAACCATGGCGCACTCAGCTACGGCCACTTCGGAGCCGATCTGATCACCCTCTGCTCGATGCTGCGCATTCCCGTATGCATGCACAACGTGAGCGAGGACCAGATATTCCGCCCCAGCGCCTGGTCGATGCTCGGCATGGACAAGGAGGGAGCAGACTTCCGCGCCTGCGCAACCTTCGGTCCCTTGTACGGCAAATATTAATTGAAGCGACGCTTTGGAATACAGGGTTGGCAATCACTGCCAACCCTGTTTTTTGAGCAACAGTCAAAATGCACCCCTTTCGGCTGTACAAGAGAGAAAACCAGGGTTATGCTACACAGCTGGAGAATTGTATGGAACCACTACGTACCGCCTGGAAAGACGACCTCAAGCGTCAAGGAAAAACCGAACAACAGATTGCCGCTGAAGTGCAGGCACAGCAGGCCAGCGCCTCGCAATTGGAAGCACACCTTGGGCGCGACGAAGCTGTACTTGTCTCCCTGTATCGCAGGGGAGCCAGGTTTGAGTTGATAAGCCAAAGAACGAGTCCAGCCCTTCATGCCAAGGTCTTTCTGCTGCTGATCATCCAATTTGCCATCAGTCGCATTCCTGCCCTCTTCGGCCTTTTTAATTCCGATGCATTCTTTCCCTATTTCCTTTTGAACCTCTCGTTTCTGGTCTTCCCCTTCATAGC
>NZ_DJGW01000043.1:8664-8864 GCF_002432845.1 Sphaerochaeta sp. UBA5836 | reverse complement strand
TCCAGCAGGCGAACAAGGCAGTCGTAGAGGAAACAACCTTCATCCTCAGTACCCTGCATCTGCCGCTTTTCGGCATCCTCAGCCTCGCAATCTTCCAAAAACAGGAGACCTACACCCAAAAGCTTGGCAGCCACCTGCGCCTTGTCGGTGAGGTCGGCCTGCTCACCTTCCTGCTCTGCTGCGCCTGTTTTGTGGTGATG
>NZ_DJGW01000043.1:0-8551 GCF_002432845.1 Sphaerochaeta sp. UBA5836 | reverse complement strand
GTTCCCGCTTCTGGCGGATCATGGTGCTGATGGCATCTTCTACTGCACTGGTTCTGGACAGTGTCGCCCTCATTGCCATCGGGACACGCCTGCTTGCCTACGGCTTGAGTGCGAACCGTCTTGCCGTACTGGCGGAGAACATCCTGCTCTTCGCCAATCTTTTGGCTTTGGTGCTTGCGCTGTTGCTGCGCCGGCCGACAGCAAGAATCCAAGCGGCATTTCTTTCCATCTATGCCGCATGGTTTCTCTGCGTCACCCTGCTTTTTCCCTTGATGTTCTAAAGATTGAGGATTTCCTGCCACACGCTCTCATCGATGGGGATACCCTCTCTGAGGTTTTCCTCTTTGATTTTCCTGCGCATCTGGCCGGGAAAGCGAACCGAAACACCCGCATCCGCTGCCTCGGATTTCTGAATATCCTCAAGGCTTGCATGGATCTCCGCCTCAATTCGATCCCGGTCGGGAAGCGAGGAGAGAGAGATGGCCATGAAGAGCTGGCTTACCGAAGTCTCCTTGCCCATCAGGCCCAATTGCCGGGTGGTATTGCCTCCGCTGAGGACGCTGACAATGAGGTCGAGGGCGAGGGCGAGGCTGGTCCCCTTCCAGAAGCCGATGGGAAGCGGCCGCTTCGAAGCAAGGATCTTCCCGGCGTCGGTGGTAAGGTTCCCCTCGCTGTCATATCCGCCAGGAACCGGCAGGCTTCTGCCTTCACGCGCATAGGTCTCCAGCTTGCCGTAGCTGAACAGGCTCATCGCAGCGTCTACAAGGACGGGACCATCCTTGCACGGGATGCAGAGTACCAAGGGATTGTTGCCGACCTTTGCATCAACGCCGCCCCAGGCGGGCATCAGCGGCAGGGTATTGGTCCAGAGCATGCCGATGCAGTCAGCCTCGGCGGCCATGAGGCCATAGGTGCCGGGGCGCATCCAATGATTCGTATGGGCCAAGGCGACACAGCCGATGGTGTACTGTTTTGCAAGCTCGATTGCACGCTTGGTCGAAGCGTAGGCATTGAGGTTGCCCACCCCTTGTTTGCCGTCCCACCGCTCGAGGGCGCCGAAGGAGGCCGTCAACTCCGGCTTTGCCCTTACATCGATCAAGCCGTCGTCGATCATCCTGACCATGAACGCGAATCGATTGGCACCATGGGTGTATACGCCTTCCGCCGAAGTCTCGGCGACCAGATGCGAACAGAGCTTCGCATCCTCTTCATGCATGCCGCGACTCTGCAACACCTGCTCGAACTGATGCACCAGTGTCTCAAACGGAACTCTCATCATAGGACTTCTCCCTCCCATACAACAATATCCCGTACATCCCGAAGGTAGACTACACAACCTTTGACAGGGCATTGGTAAATTTTAGCCATCGCCTGCATATACGTCTCCACCTGGAAGCGATACACCGCTTCATCACGGAACCGATCCGTCTTGAAGTCGACCACCAGATAGTGGTCCTCCCGCTTGACCAGCAGGTCCACCGAACCTTCAGCTGCAACCGCCCTTCCCTCATGCTCGACCAGCGAGAAGAATCCCACCTCGCAGGAAACCGGATAGGGTTCGACTTCGCGCTTGTACCACGGGCTTGCAACAAAGCCATCACAGAGAGACAGGGCATCGGCGATCACCTGCTTGGCCGCCGCTCCCTCCAAGGATGGAGGAAGCAGGGCTGCAGGGTCGACTTCCCGGCCCAGAACCCGTTGCTCGCACAACCTGTGGACAAACGTACCGAAATCTGCCGCCAATGATTCCTCGAGAAAGGAGTCACAAGCGAGGGAAGGCAGAGCCTTGGCCTCTTTTGCATACACCATCTCATGCAGGGCAGTCACCGCATAACGAATCGGTCTGAGTTCATAGGGTCTCTGCTTCACCTCATACCAAGAGGAAGCAGACTCAATGCGCTCACGAAAGGCCTGCTCCGGCTCCTCGAGCTGGTCGTAGAGCAAGGACTCGGGTATGGAGGGGATGGCCTGTACGGTGACAATGCCCTGCTGCAGGAAGGGGGCGTCGCAATCGACTCCCAATGCCTGGGTGAGCATCAAGAGCAACGTAGAAGCCCCTCCATCCTCTGCCGGTGTTCGGTTCTGCCTGGTAAAACATCCACTGAATACCACATGCGTCCGAGCCCTGGTCAAGGCTACATACAACAGCCGCTTCAGTTCGGCACGATTGAGTTGTGCTTCCGTCCCCTTATCCAGCAACTGTCCTGCATGGCGGGCCGTCGCCTCCTTCGTTTCACTGACATGGTACGGAGTTGCAAGGTAGTGAGGTATGGAAACTCCTTGGTAGGTCGAAATCAAATCCACATCGGCCTTCCCCTTTGAACCGGTATTGGCCACCACCACAATTGGGAATTCCAAGCCTTTGGACTTGTGGATGGAGAGTATCTGCACCCCCTCTTCCTGTTCCTTCAGTATTTCAAAGTCGTTGATCTTCTCGTTCTGGGCAAGATTGTCTCGCAAAAAGTCAACAAATTGGCTCAGGCTCTTTCCTTGCTGCTGGTGCAGCTGGGCAAGCCGGTGCAGGAACATATAGTGTTCAGTATACACTTGGTAGGAGGGTTTTGCCACCAAACTGAGGTAGTACCCGCTTTCGTACCAAAGTATGGAAAGCAAGGAGCTCAGGCTCGCATGTGCACTTGCCTGTTTCAGGTTCTGATACACATCACGAACAGCATCCAAGCGGTCCCGGTCCTCGGCTTCGATCGCTTCCGAGGCCTCAAACAATTCAGTATCGGAGAGCTGTGTCATTGCATAATCGCTGAGATTGCAGAAAGGGGACCGCAGGACGGTCATATAGGCATGCCGGTCATCGGGATACAGCAGCAGCTGCAGCATCGAATACAGGTCGTTGGCCGGGGCTTCGAGCATCAGCGAACGGGCTGCCTGCACGGTGTATGGGATGGAGAACCTGCGCAGGGCTTTCTCAAAACTCAGCTGGCTGCTGGTGGTTCGCAACAGCAGGGCGATATCACTGCTCATCGGTCTGCGAAGCCCCTCCTGTGAAGGAATGAGATACGAGTCGGTATTGAGCATCTCATCGATCAAGGATGCGACGGCAAAGGCTTCAGCATCCGCATCACCGGCATCCTCCTCATCCTCATCGGAGTTTTCCTCGTACGGCTTGACCAGTATGGTGCACCTGCTCTGTACCCCCGGCGATGCACTGCGATACCCCAAGGGGGAGAAATCAGCTTCATACGCCTCCCCGTTGTTCTGCATCACCAAAGGAAAGAGCGTATTGAACCACTGGATCAAGGCCGGTTCGCTGCGGTAGTTGGTGGCAAGTTGGATATAGCGGCCGCCATTGGCCGTCAGTTCACTGCTCAAGCGCTTGAACACGCTCACATCGGAACCGCGGAACCGGTAGATCGACTGTTTCTCATCCCCGACGAAAAAGAGCTTGTCGGTCTTGAGGTCCCGGGCAAGGGGGATGCCGTCCCCTTCCCGATCCAGCTGTTCGGAAAGCAGGTAGAGCAACTCTTTCTGCTGCTCATTGTTGTCCTGGAACTCGTCGATCATAATATATTTGTAGGCTTGCTTGTAGTATCGGCGCAGGCTCTTGTTGTTGGCAAGAATGTCCACCGCAAGTGAAGCGACATCGGCGAATGTCAGCACCCCGCTTTGGCGTTTCTGCCGCTGAACGGACGCAATGAACTCCTCTATGAAGCAAAGGACCGCTTCAAGCTGTGAGGAACCCAGCTGAATGGACAGGGCGATGCAAAGCTGTTTCCTCAGCTGGTTCAGCTCATCGATCGTCTCCTTGATATACAGCAGCTGCTCGGCCTTTCCATTGCCGGGCTTGCGGAAATACCCCAGGTTCGAGCACAGGATGCGATGCGTCTCCTCAAGGCTGTCAGCAGAGTGGAGGGCCGATGTGAACAGCAATGCAGATTCCTTGGCCGTTTGCACGGTCTTGGAATTATCGGTAAGGTTCGCATAGCTGTCCAAGAGGACGGTAAACCGCGCCCGGCATTGCTCGTACACCGACTGCACCGCAGAGAGAATACGCTCTTTGGCACCTGAAACAAGCTGTTTGGGAAGGCAGTATGCATTGCCGGCAAGCGTGACCAGCACCTCATCGACCAGGATGTCGGGGTTGTACAACCCGCTGAGGATCCTGGCTCCTTCCGACTGAGGCCATGCATCAAGCAATTCTGTGGCACACCGTCTGGTGTTTTTCAGGGTTTGCTCGTCATCGATGACAAAATCCTGGGCTATGCCGTACCTGATGGAGTCGCTTCGCACAATCTGGCTGCAAAAACTGTCGAGGGTGGAAATCGAAGCTTCATTGAACATCGCAAGCTGGCGCTCAATGTCACGATCGTGCCTGAAGGAGAGCAAGTGGTGGTGAATTCTCTGCTGCATCTCCCTGGCCGCCTTGCGGGTGAACGTGAGCGTAAGAATCTGATTGACATCGGCCTTGCCTTGCAGGACAAGGCGAAGAAAGCGGTAACTGAGTACGGTGGTTTTCCCTGAGCCGGCCCCGGCGCTCACCACGCAGTTCTGATCACAATACACGGCCTCAAGTTGATGCTCATCCAGCCTTGCCTCGTTCTGCACCAAAAAGTCTTCGAACTTGCTCATCGGGTTGCAAACCTCCTTCGGCAGAGGGAGCGATAGTCACAACCACTGCAGTGTTTCTTGGAGGGAGTGGCCATGAAATGGCCCGCTTCAACCGATTCGGCAAGTGAACTCAGGCGCTCTGACAGCAGTTCATCGCCAAAAAGGGCCTCTTCACTGTTCTCGTCGGTCCAAAGGCATCGGTACCGGCCCTCTTTTACGCTGTAATACGCTGCAACCGACGTATGCGCATCCAGCACCTGCTCGACCAGGTTGCGATACAGCGGCAGCTGATAGGATTCCAGAGGCGTCTTCAGCTTCGTCATAGGAGCCTCTCCTTTCTTATAGTCGATGACGACGTACCGCTTTCCATCTGGAGGATTGAGGCAGATGATGCGGTCGATGCGGCCATGCAGATACAAATCTCCCATCTCGTACGCCAGTTCCTGCTCGAAGAGTATCGAACGGGTGTGGCTGAACAGCTTTGCCTCCTGCCCGAGTATGGCTGCGACCGCCTCCCGGTACGAAGCAATGATCCAACTGCGGATCGAGGGGGTGGGCCCCTCGCTGCCGTACAGCTCGGTGAGCACGTCATCGAACAAGGTGGATAGCCGCTCTCGATAGTGTCCAAGCAAGGCTGGATTGAAGTCGACGATCTCCGAGAAGAATCGTTGATAGACCAGATGCAGCAGGTTGCCGATCATCAGGTGGTCGACGCGCTCCACGTCGTACTCTTCTTTGGTGACCTTATACAGGTAATGGGCAAGAAACGCATAGGGGCACCTGTCAAAGAGATCAATCTTCGTGGGAGACAACTCAAGCATTGCTCTCCCACTACGCTCCTCTTTGAGCTGCGACACCAACTTCCTGGGAATCGGATGGCGGGTATAATCGTCTTTGCGCAGGCGAAGGGAGGTCCTCCGAGCCTGGAGGAAAAACCTCCTCTGGCTCGGCAGGACTGCTGCCGTACCCTCCCGTCTCTCCTTGTACAGCTGCAGTTCCTCCAGGTAGGGATCTTCACAGAGGTTTGGGCTATGGCTGTGATAAAGCAGCGCATCCTCCTCCAGAAACATGGATGGCGGCAACAAGTGGCCTTCGTAGCGCATGCTGTGGCAACTCAGCGTCACCGATCCATCCCCCATGCAGGCACAGAGCAAGGTTGCCTTGGTGGTATCGACCTCCCGCCGCAAGGCTTCATGAATATGGGCGGGAAGGAAGGCCAGCGGCCGCTCGACGGTGGCCGCCGCCTCACCGTCAAGCCCCAAGAAAAAGAGGTGGTCGGCGATCAGGGGGGCTGCCTGGGGCCAGGCATAGACGGCGATGCCCTCTTTGTGCTGTTGGGGGACGTAGGGCTTTGTCTGAAGATAGGAGAGCAGATAGGAGAAGAGATTTGGATACGTGGACAGGGAGCACTTCTCCATTGCGACCTTGATATGGTCGATGGCATCGAGACAGAAGGAGTATACGTCCTCATCCTCGGTCCCCCTCCACTGCTCGGCTCTGAAATAGGTGTCCTGGAAGTGATTGAGTTTTCGCCGGAGCATTTCAATGTCGCTTGCTGTCACAATATCAACAATGCTTTGTTTCAAGGAGCGATACCAGAAGCACAACTCTGAGTCTTTCAGCATCTCTGTGAACTGATCTTTCGCCTTAAGCGAACCATGGACGATTGACTTGTCCACCGCACGCGCGAGGAAGCGGTGATGCAGGCCCCGGTCCTTATACGGAATGTCGGGATCGAGCAAAAGGGATTTCAAGCTTTCCAGGCTGAACTGGTCGTCGTACACCTCTTGAAGACCGCTCAAGAACCTGCCGCTGGGATACTGGAGAGCCTGCCTGCCTTCCCGGATGACCAGCGGGATATCGTACAAGGCCGCTTCTTCTTCGAGCACGGGCAGCAGGATTTGCGGGGCGGCACAACCGATGACGATCGAGTGTGCAGGAACCTGACGACCGAGCAGGCTGCGAATCCTACGCAGGGTCGTTCGTATCTCCATCACATGATTGCCGAAAACCTCCATGGTGGCAAGGTCTGTCGCCGGTGTCGGCTGCATACTCAGCCACGAGGGAGCGCCCAGCGAAGCATACAGGGCTTCCGAACCGCTGATCGTGTCGGAGAAAAGGATGCAATAGCGCTTTGAGGCATCCCAATCATTCGGCAAGGAGGGCTCGGCATACCGCGGCTCAAACAGCGCGTGCTCGGCCAGAAACTGCCGGTACTGCTGGTAGAGCAGAATCAGGTCCCGCTGCATGCCCTGCTCGAGCAGGCTTAGCACTTCTTCATCACAGGCCTGTTTCAACGAGGGAAGAATCGAAGCAATATAGCTGAGAAAACGATTGCGTGCCTCTGGATAGCGGGGGTTCATCAGGCTGGTCAGTGGCAGACCTTGCTCAAGCACCTGGTGCACGAACAGGCTCCTGACCAGTGAATTCGAAGGCGTAAGGTGTGCTTCATGCTGAAGGAACATTGCTCGAAATGTATCGAAGGAGATGGCACGGCCTGAAAGAATCGCCTGGTTTTTACTGTGCAAGGCATAGTCGACCAGATACGAGCGGGCCGCCACTTCGGTGGGAAATACACACACAAACCCTTCATCAAATGCTTGTTGCACATAGGAACGTTTACTGCTCACCATGCATTGCAGTATATCATGATTGTGTGTAGGATGAGCCTGTGTGATGGAAAAAGCGGTGAAAAATCAACAAAATTGCGACGACACTTCTCATACCTATGAACCAAGGCCTCTCGCGTTTGCTCTATCGATGGTACTTTCCGTACTTGCCTGGCTGCTGCTGGGACCTTCGCTTGCCCGCTTGACCGAACCGCTGCGCATCCCCTACCTCACGGCCAATGCCCCGTTTATTGCAATGGCGGGAGGCTTTCTTGCAGCACGACAGCTCCTGCTCAAACAGCCGCTGATGCGTCTTGTCACCGACCACCACGCTTTCCAGACATCACTGTTTACCAAGTCATTTCTCATCTATTTTGCCTCTGCCACCCTCTTTCTCATCGTCGACCTGCAGAGCAATCCCCAGTTCTACCAACCGATGGCCGGCTCGTCGATATCGAACTACCTCTTGCTGCTGCCCTTGGTTCTCCTCTTCACTCCCCTGCAGACCAGCATCGAGGAATTGGTATTCCGCATGCTCCCGGTGAGAACCATCAACGCTAACCGTTTGGACACCAAGTCGATCATGCAGATCGTCACCAGCCTGATTTCTGCACTGGTGTTTGCACTCCCCCACCTCGGGAACCGTGAGGTGGCAATCGCCTCAAACCGCCTGGTGGTCATCCTCTACTATGCACTCTTCGGCTTTGTGGTCACCTATTTGTGCATGAAACACAAAGGGTTTGAAACCGCACTGGCAATCCATGCAGCGAACAACCTCTTCATCGCCTTGGTCTGCAACCACCCATCCTCCTCCCTGCCCAGCCTTCCGCTGCTGCAGACGAGCAGGCCGATCGGTACGGTATACGACCTCGGACAGCTGTGCATCAGCCTTGCCTTGGTAGCTTTACTGACACGAAATCACAAAGAAAGCTGACAAACAAGGTCTCCTGTGGTACGGTACCATCCATGGATATCATACCAAAGGAGTCGGTTATGCGCAGCAAATCCACCATAGGTTTCTTCAACGTCCTCATACTGGGCGCCTCCCTTTTCGCAGGCAATCCTGATAGACCTCGAGCTGACAGGCAAGTTGTATGCCCACACCGACATCTCTGATTTCTCTGCAGAACAGGATTGGACATACGGCCATGGAACAAGAAAGAGCCTTGGAACTCTCTCCTTCGAAACCTGGCCGGTGGATACCTTCGGGGTGGTTGATGCCTCAACAAATCCTATACCCTGCTTCCCACCTCCCCGGCCGGGTATTCACTGAACAAGCACCTCAGGGGCATGGTGTACAGAGCCCTTTCGATGATCCTGGAAGCCTTATGGCTGCCGGCATCCCTCGTAACGCAACAAAGGCCACCGCAGTGCGATGG
>NZ_DJGW01000049.1:0-8836 GCF_002432845.1 Sphaerochaeta sp. UBA5836 | reverse complement strand
ATTAAAATGGCAAATCATCGATATGCTTATCGGATGAGAGTTGGAAGCTATCGAGTATTATTCAATATACTCGAAACAGTTGAAATCATCAGCATAGAAGAGGTAAGAAAACGTGATGAACGCACATACTCAGTATAGCAGAGTGGTTGGATCTGACGGTAAAACACATTACTACCTCGTACCCGTAGAAGACTTTCAGAGGTTGCTGGCCCAATCAGAGCAGATTACCATCCCCAATGCTGTGGTAAAACTCCATCTGTTGGATGAGCTTTCTGTCATTGCAGCGTGGCGAACATATCTTGGATTGACCCAGGAGGAAGTAGCTCATCGGCTCAATATCTCTCAAGCTGCCTACTGTCAGATGGAAAAAGCGAAGCGTCCCAGGCAAGCTTCAAGGAAACGGGTTGCCCAAGCCCTTGGGCTGGATGAACAACAGCTTTCCTTCTAAACCTCAAACATGCATCGACTTCATGGTCAATGAAGTATTGCCACGGAAAGACTGAGAAATATTTACAAGATTTTGTAAGCTTTTTAGCGAAAGCTTACAAATATTTGCAAACTATTTGACTTTCCGGGAGATACATACAAAAAGACCATCCATGGATGCACCATTGCAGACTCCATCGGAATACCAAGAATTCGTGAGCAATGTTCATGTTTTGAAGCGTGGATTACATCACTGGTAGAATGAGGAAAGCTGCCTAACCAATCTTTGGTATCCTGACAATCCCGGGATCAGAAAAGATGTCCTCTTCATCAAAGCTGGGAGTTGAGAACTCTGATACAACAGCTCCCTCCGCTCCTGCCTGAAACCAGTGCTTGGTATTGGGTTTGAGGGTATACTGCTCGCCTGGAAGCAGCTCAATTTCATGAAAGACTGTGTATACCCCATCGGTCGCTTTGGCCTGGATGGGATTTGTTCTTTCACCCTCTACATAGAGAAACACCCTCCCCCATCGGCAGCGGAAGGTCTCTTCCTTGCCGATGTAGGAGCCGAAAGCCGGGTGACGGTGCTCGGGACACGTCTGGGAGGGGAACAAAACCAGTTCCTTGGCACAGACACGCTCGGTATTGAGGTAGGTGATCAGCTCAAGACCGGTATGAGAGAGGTCGCCCAGGCCGAAGTCGGCAACCTCGATTGAGGCTTTCTCTTCCTCGGTGAGCACAATCTGTGCCTTTTCAAAGAATGAGAGGGTTCTCCCTACTGCCTGTTCATACTCGCTCTTACTGATCATAACTCCCCCTTAGTACTGCAAAGCCGAAGATGTGAGCATCTTGTCAAAGAGCTCACGCGCCTTGTCCAGACTCAAATTCATCAACGGGTCGGAAAGAAAGGCTGTGAACAACAGATTGTCGTCATTGTTGTAGATAGCCTCCAATACCATCTCCTGCACATCGCTGACCTGCCTGACCAGGTTCTGGATGGCAAGCGGCGGATCGGTTGCAACGATCGGCCTGATCGAATCCTCGCTGATAAGGCCATTGCTCTCCACAATCCTTCCCTTGGGCAGGTAGCTGATCTGTCCCTCGTTGGGGCGGTTGATGTTGGTGACCATGCTCTTGTCTCCCATGAGCGAGCGCATGATATCCACGCCCTCCTCATCAGAGAGTTCAGCCTTCAGATCTTCATCCTTGAAGATCTTG
Organism: Sphaerochaeta sp. UBA5836; assembly: GCF_002432845.1. Taxonomy (NCBI): domain Bacteria; kingdom Pseudomonadati; phylum Spirochaetota; class Spirochaetia; order Spirochaetales; family Sphaerochaetaceae; genus Sphaerochaeta; species Sphaerochaeta sp. UBA5836. The sequence goes on along the minus strand of NZ_DJGW01000049.1, from coordinate 7,192 downwards.
CTGCGCTTCTCCTTGGCTGTACGCATTCTCCACTCATACGGAGTACGAATCACGCCGTAGGTGTGCAGATTCTCATCGCTGGTAAGGAAGTAGGGAACAAACTCGGCAAGGTGACGGTCCCCTGCAGCCCCGAGGGCACCGAAATCACGCAGGAACGCCAAGGCAATCTTTTGGTCGCAGTCAAACCACTTCTCATTGGCAAGGCGCTCCTTGGCGATCTCAGTCTCATCGGCGAACGTGGCGGGATCCTGCACTTCCTCGATGAGCTTTGCCATCAGGTCATGACCCTGCCAGAAGGCCTTGGTCACAAAGGTGAAGTGATTCACCCCCGTCAGGTCGATCTTGATCTCCCTGCGGTCGGGGGTGGCAACACCGAACCACTGACTGACTTTCTTGGCCAGGAAGTTCTGGGTATGGAACACCTCATGGCAGCAACCCAGGGCCTTGATGGCGGGGAATGCCTTGTAAAGGGCTGCAGTGCAGAGGGTCATCGGGTTGGTGTAGTTGATCACCCAGGCATCGGGGCAGAACTGCTCGATCTTTTTGGCAAGGTCGAAGAATATGGGCAGGGCCCGACGGGCGCGCATGATGCCGCCGGGACCGGTTGTGTCGCCGACCGACTGCAGGATGCCGTACTGTTCGGGAAGGACCAAATCACCATACCGGCACTCGGTCCTGCCAGGCTCGATGGAGATGATGACCATGTCGCAGCCGCTGAGAGCTTCTCCAAGATCGTCGATGGCGATGACGTTGAAACGTCCCTCGCTCTTGTTGACGGCGAACACCTGGTTTGCTACGGCAATATTGTTTCGGGCTGCTTCTTTATCGATATCGTACAGGACCAAAGTCCCATGGGACATGGTATTGTACGCAAGATCTTTCATGAACTGGATGGCCCACAGACGGCCACCGCCTCCAATGATGCAGATACGTGTCTCTTTCATCTCATCCCTCCTATCAGTAGGTATAGTCTGATCTCGTCATGTCTCTTGGAACAGGTTGTTTACCTTGACATTGAGTATCTTTTTTTGACATTTCCCTCTAGAATATACCTATGTATACGCTGGTTATTGTAGACGATGAAAAGGAGCTCTTGGAAGGGCTCAGTACCTATTTCCCCTGGGAATCGATAGGGTTTCAGGTGGTTGGAGCATTCGGCGATGGGCGCAGTGCACTCTCCTACTGCAGGGAGGAGCATGTCGATGTCGTGCTTACCGACATCCGCATGCCTTTCATGAGCGGACTCGAACTCATCGAGCAGCTCAAGGCGCTTCCGGCCAGTCCGCTTTTTTGCATCATGAGCGCCTACAACGATTTTGAGTACGCAAAAAAAGCCATCGGCTACGGAGTCCAGGAGTATTTGGTCAAACCCGCCGCCTTCGAGGAAATCCGCGCAACCTTTGAGAAAATCCGCCATACTCTCGACGGGACTACTCCGGCACCCAATCCCAATGTAGAGATGCAGGCCGCCAATCCCTTGGTTTCCCAAACGTTCGCCATCGTCGGAAAGCGGCTCAGCTCCTGCACCCTGCAAAACATTGCAAGCGAGCTCGGGGTCACCACCAGCTACCTCTCACGGCTCTTCAAGGAGGAGACGGGACAGAACTTCCAGGACTACCTGCTCTCAGTGAAGATGGAGACCGCCAAGCGGATGCTCGACAGCAAAATCGGGTATAAGAACAAGGAAATTGCACGAGCCTTGGGGTATCAGGATACGCAGAACTTCTGCCGCACCTTCCGCAGGTTTTTTGGCAAGAGCCCGCAGAAATTCAAGACTGAGAGCGGACAATGAACACACGGCCAAACCGCATCGTCAGGATCTTCATGCGCCACAGCCTCCCCCTGGTCATAGTAGCCTTTCTTTTGGGCGGCGGGGCGATGCTGCTCTCACGCAACTTCATCCGCAGCAACTCGGTGCTGCAGGCGAACCAAAAACTGGCCGCCGTCCAATCCTATTACGATGTAATCCTCGATGAGATGGACAGCTTGAGCTTGATGTTCAGCACCAATCCCGAGATGATGGCACGCCTGATGCGCTTTCTCCAAGAAGGAGGGCAGGTCGATCTGGACAACTATCGGGAGATTCGTCTGATCCGCTCGTTTCTTTCAGCCCCGGCAAACGCCCGTCCCTACATCCACAACATCTATGTGTATCTGCAAAACCCACAAGATCTGGTACTCAGTGCCGACTTGGCCTTCATCCCCCTCTCACATCTGGAGGACAGCTCCTGGTTTGCGACCTACCAGAATCTTCCGCCTTCCAACCAAAGCTACTCCGAGCGCGTACAGTTGAAAGCGGGCACTCCCACCGAGCAGACGATCATCCGCATCATGCGAACGATCACCAACCAGCTCAATGCACGCATCGGTGTCATCGTACTGGACATCAAGGAACAATCCCTGGCCCAAGCCTATCAGTTCCAAGACGGGGAGGTGCTTGAGGTTCGCAACAGGGACGGAGAGCTCCTATTCACCAATACGCCGCTTCAGTATGCAAGAGAGGACATGCAATACTTTCAGGCTGCCTCCAGCAAGTACGGCTGGGAATACTCCTTGGGAATGTACAAGCCCCTGCTCTACCGGCTCTCGACCACCCTGATGTACTACACCATCGCCCTGACGTTCATCGCGTTGCTGCTTGGACTGTACCTGACCCACCGCACCAACCGCCAGGAGCGCAAATTCCTCTCCAACGTCATGCGTCAGCTGAATCAGGTCGCCGATGCCGACCTTACCGGAGAGGGTCCCGAGGAGTACCGCAACATCTTCGATTATCTCAACCACCATGTGATCAAGACCTTCCTGGAGCAGGACTACCTGAGGTGGCAGAAAGAAGCAATGGAGTACCGGGCCCTGCAGATGCAGATCAACCCCCACTTTTTGTTCAACACCCTCGATACGATCAACTGGAAGGCGGTCAAGCTCGCCGAGGGGGAGAACGATGTATCGCGCATGATACTATTGCTCTCCAAACTGTTGAAGTATTCACTGCAGGTGGATGACTTTGCCGGAGTGCCGCTATCCAAGGAGCTTGAGCAGACTGGGTACTATGTCCAGCTGCAGAAAATCCGCTTTCCCGACCGGTTCACCTACACCGAGCATGTTGATCCGACCCTGCTGGACATAATGGTTCCCAGCCTGCTGCTCCAACCCATTTTGGAGAATGCCTTCAACCATGGGTTTGTCGAAGGCAGGTTGCTCACTATTGCCGTAACGGTTTGCACTGATGCCGGGAAATTGAAAATCGTCGTTTCAGACGACGGCAAGGGCATGAACGAAACCGAACTTGCCCAGCTGAATGCAATGGGAGGCGATGTGCTGAAGAAAAAGAAATCCCTTGGGCTGATGAACATCAACAAGCGCCTGATGCTCTTCTCCCAAGGGAAGTCCCCGATTGTCGTTGCAAGCAACCAAGAAGGCGGGGTGACCGTCACGATCGTCCTTCCGTTGCGCAGAGCGTGATCAGTTCTTCATGCCGGTGGTGGCGATTCCCTCGACAAAGTACTTCTGGGCTGCAAAGAACAGCACGATCGGAGGAGCGATCGAAATCAGGCTCATCGCCATAATCTGGTTCCAGTTGAATTCGGTGGAGATATCCATCGTCATTCTCAGGCCCAGGGCCACGGGGTATTTTGCCACGCTGCTGATATAGATCAAGACGTTGAGAAAGTCGTTCCAGGTCCAGACGAACTGGAAGACAATGACCGAGAAAATGGCGGACTTGCAGAGCGGAAGCAACAAATCCTTGAGAATGATGAAGCTGTTGCAACCGTCAAGCTTGCCCGACTCATCCAACTCCAAGGGAAGGCCGCGGAAGAACTGGACCATCATGAAGTTGAAGAACGGAAAGCAGCCAAGCATAGCAGGAACGATGAACGGCAGGTAGGAGTCCAGCCACCCGAGGTTGCGGAAGAAGATGTAGCGCGGGATGAGAATGACGGTGGCCGGCAGCATCATCGTCGAAAGCATGATGGTGAACAACGTCTTCTTGAAAGGGAACTCAAACCGGGCGAATCCATAGCCGATCAAGGTCGCACTGACAGCGGTGAACACGACGGTGGGGATGACCATCAAGAAGGTGTTGTACAGGAAGGTGGAAAAACCATATTGGCCGGTTCCCTTCCACCCTGCGGCGAAGGCGCCGAACATCGGATTCTTTGGCAGCAGACCGATGGTGCCGAAAATCTCTTCGTTGCTCTTGAATGCCGCCCCGATCATCCACAGGAGCGGATAAGTCATGATGTAGGCAAGGACGATCAAGAAGAAATATGAAAGGAATTTTGTAACGGGGGTTTTTCTCTTGATCATAGCGAATCTCCATAGTGGACCCAGGACTCGGAGGAGCGGAAGGTCAGGCTGGTGAAGAAGAGAATGATGGCGAACAGGATCCACGAGAGTGCCGAGGAGTAGCCCATCTTGAAGAACTTGAAGCCCTGGTCGTAAAGCATGAGACCGTAGAGATACGTCGACTTGAGCGGACCACCCTGGGTGATGACGAATGCGCTGGTGAAGTCCTGGAAGGCGTTGATCATCTGCATGATGAGGTTGAACAGGATGATCGGGGAGAGTTCGGGGATGGTGATCTGCCAGAAGATGCGCATCCGTCCGGCCCCGTCGATTCTCGCAGCTTCATACTGGCTGACGGGAATTTGTTTCAGGCCTGCCAGAAAGAGCAGCATGGACGAGCCGAACTGCCAGACGGTGACCAGACTGATGGTTCCCAGTGCAAAGCGTGGGTCGCCCAGCCAGTCCACAGCCTTGAATCCAAATTGGCCTATGAGGTTGTTCACCACCCCTTGGTTCATAAACAAGTACTTCCACAGTACACTGATGGCCACGCTGCCGCCGAGGATGGAAGGTATGTAGTAGAGGGTACGAAACAGGTTGATACCCTTGATATTCTGATTGAGGATGATTGCAATGACCAAGGCGAAGGAAATCTTCAACGGGACGGCGATCAGGACGTAGTATGAGGTGACTTTCAGCGACTGCAGAAAGGTAGGGTCGGCGGTAAAGATTTTCTTATAGTTCTCCAGACCCAGGAACTTGGGGTCCCCCAAGAGCTGGAAGTTGGTGAAGGAGTACCAGAACGAGTTAATCAAGGGAACGAGCTGGAGCAGCAGAAACCCAATGATCCAAGGCAGGATGTAGAGGTATCCTGTATAGTTGTAGCGTTTGCGTGTGAGCATCTCAATTCCCTTTGCAAGAGGTCACCCGCCCGCTTGGGACGGATGACCGACGTTGACGATTTACAGAGTTGCGAGAGTGGCCTCAAGATTCTTGATCAGCTTTGCAGAGGCTTCAGCGGGAGTAAGCTTGCCGAAACCGAACTCATCGATGACATCCTGCATGACCTGGATGACTTCGCTGTTCATCTGGTATACGCTCTGCGGCAGTCCTGCCTGGGCGATGCCTTCGTTGGTTGCCTTCTCGGCCATGGTGGTGATCATGCCTTTCTGGGCGAGTACGCTTCTTCCGATCGTGGTGGCAGGAATACCGCGTGCAAGGCCGAGCAGCTCAAGAGCCTGGGCGTCGGTGAACAGGTAGTTCAGGACCTTGATGGCTTCTGCCTTGTTCTTGGAGTTGTTGTTGACAACGAAAATCTGCGACGGTCTCATCAGGACTCCACTGTTCTTGGCACCTGCCATGACGGGGAACTGACGAGTTTCCATCGTGCGGGCCCCGATGTCCTTGTCCATGGAGCTTACCCAAGTCCAGCTGGTAGCCATCTTGCCGTTGATCCACGACGGATTCTCCTGGAACTTCTGATAAAAGAGTGAAGTCTGGCTGAAGGGAGCGACAATGCCTTCGTCGAACCAACGCTTGAAGTAGGTAAAAGCCTCGGTGCCCTGTGCCTGGGTGAAGGCAACCTTCTTGTTGTTGTCTACGACTGCGCCGGCAAGCTGGGCGATATAGATTTCAAACCAGTAGCGCATGATATCGGGTGTTGCTCCGCTGAAGTAGGCAGTCTTGTCCTTCTGGTTGATTTTCCTTCCTTCGGTGATGATGTTCTCCCAAGTCCACTTGGTATTGGGATCGATGCCGAACGAGGAGAGCATGTTTGCATCAACAATGAAGGTGTTGACGTTGGTTCCGGTGGGAAGCCCAAGCAGCTTGCCTTCGTAGGTGCAATAATTCTTGAGGAAGTCTGCATCGAACTGGGAGAGGTCGACCATGGAGCTGTCGATGGTTGCAAACACGTCTCCCTTGGAGGCGAGCTCGGCAAGCCAGGGCTGGTCGATCTGGATGATGTCGGCAGCGGTACCACCGGCGATCTGGGTGACGATCTTCTGATAGTATCCGTCCCATCCGCCGTACTCGCCTTCCAACTTCACGTTGGGGTTTTGTGCGGTATAGGCTTCCATGGCCTTGAGGGTCGGAGTGTGGCGGGAGTCTCCACCCCACCAACTGAGTCTGAGGGTGATCGGTCCTGACTGTGCTGCAGCTTCTTTCGATCCTGTTGCAAACACGGCTCCCATTGCCAAGGTGGCGATGAGAAGCAGTACGAGTGTCTTTTTCATAACAAGCCTCCATTTGTGAACTAATTAAGCGTAGTCTGCGGCGTTTTTACCACACGTACCAGCAAGAGAGTTTTGACAAAGTAGTATCATTTCTTGACATCTGAGAAACGAAATCTCCATTGACCGATACGCTGAACACTTGTAGCGTATAGGAAACAAGGAGGCCTTTCCATGTCTTATATTGATGCCCATGCCCACGTATTTGAACAGTTGTGCGGCTTTGGTGCCGACGGAGAACTCAGAGCCCTGCCCGGGGGAAAAGCCGTTTGGGCCACAGGTGAGGTAATCGACCTCATTCCCCCTTCCTATGGCGATACCACCTTTTCCGCCGAGCGCTTCCTCTCTGTGATGGATGCCCACGATGTCGAGAAGGCTGTGCTGCTGCAGGGTGGCTTTCTCGGCTTTGCCAACCTCTATCTCCATGAAATTACAATGAAGTACCCCGCCCGCTTTGCAGCAGCCGCCACCTTCGACCCCTACTGCCGCAATGCACAGAAGATCCTGGACAATCTGATAAAGAGCTTTTCCATCTTCAAGTTCGAAATGTCCACCGGCTGCGGCATCATGGGAAGCCACCCCGATTTCAATCTCGACAACACGCTTATGATGGGTTTCTATGAGCAGATTGCAGCAAGAAAGGGAGTTGTGGTATTCGACCTGGGAAGCCCAGG
>NZ_DJGW01000001.1:1980-2756 GCF_002432845.1 Sphaerochaeta sp. UBA5836 | reverse complement strand
GGAAAATATTGGAAGTAACGGTGTCTACGATCCGCATGGTTCTCATCAACCGGGGAGAACGGGTCAAGGGAACCATAGTTGCTTTTTTCGATAGCGGCTTATGGCTCTTGATAACCGGGACTGTTCTGGATGGGTTCCAGGAAGACCCCATGAGGATGATTGTTTTTGCTCTTGCTTTTGCCGTCGGCAATTACATGGGCTCGTGGTTCGAGGACAAGCTTGCCTTCGGCCTCAGTTCGATCCAAGTCATCGTGCCTGAAGGGCCGTCGAGTGTTGAGCTGGCGGACACCCTTCGCAAGGACAACTTTGCGGTGACTGTCGTAAAGGGTACGGGCCGCAACGGCAACCGTGACATTTTGATGCTGCATCTCAAACGCAAGCGTATTGCAGAGGCGGTAAACCTTGTAAACACCATGTTGCCCGGGGCCGTTGTCGTAGTCAACGACTCCAAGATCATCAGTGGTGGATACATTTCCAGAAAATAGGAACGCTTACGGCAAAGCAGGGGACTTGAACCATTGCTTGGTGTCAGCTGGCTGCCGGGATGAATACGTCCTCACATGCAAACTTTCCAAGAAAGCGGGAGATCTGGGGAACCTCAATACGATTACGAACACGCTTCAGTACTTGGTGAGTATCTTGAGTAAAAAACTAGGATATAAGTACCATGGAAGCCGTAAAAAGCGAGGAGGCAGTGTATGAATACAACCCATGCCACATTGTCAAATGAGCAACAGACAACACTCCTTGCCCTGCTCAAGGCGAGGTTTCTTCAG
>NZ_DJGW01000001.1:0-1894 GCF_002432845.1 Sphaerochaeta sp. UBA5836 | reverse complement strand
GAGTCCTCTTGGTCGCAGAAGTCTCTGCTATGACGAAATTGCCCTTGAGAAACGAAAAAAGAACCCCCCGAGCGGCAGTGCGTGCGGCCTGGCTGAAACTATGGGAATAGAACTGCTGGATGAGCAGCAGTATCGAAGCCTCCAGGCTGTCGGGGTTTTTGATGTGAAATCTTCGAGTTGGATTCGAACCCCCGAGGCGATGAGAGACCTTGGAGGAGCCCTTTTCGGTGATAGCCGATATGGCCGGGTGTTCATCTACCACAACGGAGTTGACTCCTATTATGCATCACGGGGATGTCGAGGTTTGTTGAGGGTGTAGGAGAAAGAAAAAGTAATGTGGGCCTGGGGTGCCTTCAATCCTGTTTGCATTGTTGGTCTGAAATCGGTGTACAATGACACAAGAGGTTTGTATGGCAGCGTTTTTCGCCCAGGTGTATGAACTGGTCTCCCGTATCCCCGCAGGTAAAGTCGGTACCTACGGCCAGATTGCCGGCATGCTGGGCGACCTTAGGCGGGCAAGAACTGTAGGGTGGGCCATGGCCGGCTGTCCAGAGGAACTTCCCTGGCATAGAATGGTCAAATCCGATGGATCGTTGCCGAATCCAAACTTTGCAGAACTGCAGCGAGCCATGCTGGAAAGCGAAGGTATTGTGTTCTTGCATAACGGGAGAATCGACATGAAGCTATACGCTTGGAATGGAGAATCCTGATCTCCGTCCCAAGCGTATCTTGTATTATGCAAATGCCAGCTCTGTTTTCAAATCCTGTGCTTCAAAAGCGTTTTTATCGAACTCTCCGAGGGAATTGGCCACAACCACCGAGGTAGTCAAATCGCCGGCTACATTGGTCATGGTCCGGAACATATCAACCAAAAAGTCTACACCTGCTACCAAACCAACCGCTTCCACCGGTAGCCCTACTGTAGTGAGGGTGATGATGGTAAACGCTGTAGCTCCCATGGGTACTGCCGCACTTCCAAGACTGGCGAAGATTGATACCACTACGATCAATGCATACTGTGAGAGGGTGAGGTCGATACCGAATGCGTTTGCTGCAAAGACTGCAACCATCGCAGGAAAGATTCCTCCGCAGGCGTCCATATTCATGACAGCTCCCAATGGACCGACAAAGTTTGCAACCCGGTCGCTGACTTTGAGGCGGCCTTTCATGGTGCTGATGGTCATCGTCAAGGCACCCAAGCTGGATCGGCTGGAAAAAGCCAAGAGAAGGGCTGGGCTTGCAGCCCGGAAAAACCTCACGGGGTTGATCTTTGCCGTCGTGGCGACGAGGCCTCCATACACCAATGCTATATGAAGCAAGCATGCGGCTATCATGGCAATGACAAAGAGTCCAAGCTGCAATAATGCAGACAGGCCGGTACTTGAGAGCCAGTAGGAAGTAAGACCAAGTACGCCATAGGGCGTCAGGCTGAGGACCATCGATGTCAACTGCATCACTATGGCTAAAAAACTCTCCAGCAGTGTCTCAATTGGTTTGATTTTCTCTGGTTGTTTCGTTTTAACAGTGATGGCTGCGACACCAAGAAGCACCGAGAATACTACCAGGGGAATCATCTGCATTTCAGAAGCCGAGCGAACAGGATTGGAAGGGATGAAAGCCCTGAACTGGGCGAAGAGATTGCCGATGGTGTTCGCCTCCCTCTTTGCGAGTTCTCCCACGACCATGCCGCTTCCCACCGAAAACAGGGAACCTACCACCAGCCCGATAATGCCCGCAATTGTGGCAGTAAAGAGAAAGAGTCCAATCGTTCTCACTCCCAGTTTTTTAAGTTCGGCCGTATTGCTCAGTCTCAAAAGGCCTGCAATGATGCTTGTCGGGACCAAGGGGATGATCAGCATGCGCAAGAGGTCGACGTATCCGTTGCCGACAAGTG
>NZ_DJGW01000022.1:1422-3750 GCF_002432845.1 Sphaerochaeta sp. UBA5836 | reverse complement strand
GTAAGAATCGGTATTATCGGAGCCGGGCGAATCGGCAAGCTGCATGCAGAGAATATCACAAAATTCGTGAAGTCGGTCGAGGTGGTGGGCATCAGCGACGTCTTGATGAATGAGCAGATGGAAGCCTGGGCAAAGGGCCTGGGAATCCGGGTTGTCACCAAGGATGCGATGGATTTGATCAAGCACCCCGACATCGATGCCATCATGGTATGCAGTTCCACTGCAACCCATGCCGACTTCACCATCGCAGCCGCAAAGGAAGGCAAGCATATCTTCTGCGAGAAGCCGATTGACTTGTCGGTGAAAAAGGGCTTGGAAGCCATCAAGGCAGCCAAGGCTCACAACGTTAAGCTGCAGCTTGGCTTCAACCGCCGCTTCGACCACAACTTCCGTCAGGTCAGGGAACTGACCAAGGCCGGCAAAGTCGGAGATGTACACATTGTGAAGATCACCAGCCGCGACCCGGCTCCCCCGACGGCAGCATATGCAGCAGTTTCGGGCGGTATTTTCCTCGATATGATGATTCATGACTTCGATATGGCCCGCTATCAGGCCGGCAGCGAAATTGTCAGCGTCCATGCGACCGGAGCAGTCTTGGTCGATCCGGAGATCGGCAAGGCCGGGGATGTAGACACAGCCATTGTCACACTCACCTTCGCCAACGGGGCGATCGGGGTCATCGACAACTCCCGCAAGGCAGTCTACGGCTACGACCAGCGCCTTGAGGTGTTCGGCTCCAAAGGCTGTGCAAAGGCCGAGAATGACACCCCGTCGACCGTCACACTCGCCACCAGTGAGCATGTCACCTCCGACAAGCCCCTCTACTTCTTCCTGGAGCGGTACAAGGACGCTTTTGTGGATGAGGTTGTCTCCTTCGCCCAGGCCATTGTCGAGGATACCGACGTGTTGGTCAGCGGTGAGGATGGGCTTGAGGATATGGTTGCCGCCCTTGCTGCCGGCAAGAGCCTGAAGGAAGGCCGACCGGTGACCATTGCTGAGATGAAGAAAGAGCTCGGGCTCCAAGGAGAGGCGCATGGCAACGATTAGACTGACTATGGCGCAAGCCCTGCTGCGCTTTCTGGACAACCAATACCTTTGGTTCGACGGGGAGGAGACTAAATTCGTCGAAGGTGTCTTTGGCATCTTCGGCCACGGTTGCGTGGTAGGCATCGGGGAGGCTCTGGCTGATGAGAATAACAAGCTACCCTTCTATCAAGCAAAGAACGAACAAGGAGCGGTCCATGCAGCCACGGCGTTCGCCAAGGAGCACAACCGGAGAAAAATCATGGCGGTGACCAGCTCCATCGGTCCCGGGGCACTGAACATGGTCGTGGGTGCCGGTACGGCTACCGCAAACCACATTCCAGTGCTCCTGCTACCCGGTGATGTCTTTGCCTGCCGCCAGCCCGACCCCGTATTGCAACAAATAGAGATTCCGACCGATTACTCCAATACTGCCAACGACGCATTCCGTTCGGTATCACGGTACTGGGACCGGGTCAACCGTCCCGAACAGCTGATGAGCGCCATGCTCAATGCAATGAGAGTGCTCACCGACCCCGCCGAGACCGGAGCCGTCACCATCGCCCTCCCCCAGGATGTGCAGGGCATGGCCTACGACTACCCCGCCGAGTTCTTTGCCAAGCGGGTGCACTATGTTGAACGAAGAATCCCAACCCAATTCCAGCTCGACCGACTCGCCAAACTGATCGCCAAGGCAGAAAAGCCCTTGGTCATCTGCGGCGGCGGTGTGCGATACAGCGAAGCCGGGGATGCCTTGGCAGCTTTCTGTGAACGGTATGCAATTCCGTTCGCCGAAACCCAGGCCGGCAAAGGAACAGTCCTTTGGGACAATCCCTACAACCTTTCAGGCATCGGGACCACCGGCAGCCAGGCGGCAAACCGCTTGGCCAAGCAGAGTGACCTGATCATCGGCATCGGCACTCGTTTCGGTGACTTCACCACCTGTTCGAAATGGCTTTTCCAGAACCCTGCATGCGAGTTTGTCTCAATCAATGTCGCCCCCTTCGATGCCTACAAGCTCAACAGCCTTCCCATCGTTGCAGATGCCAAGCTCACCTTGGAATCTTTGGTTTCCTTACCCCAGCTGGCCGGCTACAAGAGCCGTTGGGGCAAGACGATTGAAACCGAAAGAACGCTATGGAACGAGGAAGTCGACCGGCTCTATCAGGAAGTTGTTCCCTCCTCGCTCTCCCAGGTACGGGTGCTTGGTGAACTCAACGACCGACTGCTTCCTCCCTCGGCCATCGTGGTTTCAGGCTCCGGTTCGATTCCCAGCGACATGCAAAGGGTATGGAGAACCCGGGT
>NZ_DJGW01000022.1:0-1344 GCF_002432845.1 Sphaerochaeta sp. UBA5836 | reverse complement strand
CATACCGAACTGCTTACCTCCATCCAGGAAGGCAGGAAGATCATCGTGGTGGTGTTGGACAATGCAGGGTTCCACTGCATCGACAACCTGCAGAACAGCCAAGGCATCGTCCATTACGGCAATGAGTGGAGACGGCGCGAGGATGAGACGGGTCGATTGACCGGCGCCCCCCTCTCCGTCGACTACGCCCTCAATGCGCAGAGCTGGGGTGCGGTAGGCCTGAGGGCCGATACCATCGAGGAGTTGGAACAAGCTGTGAAACAGGCTCTGCAGGAGAAGGTCTCGACGTTGATCCACTGCCATGTAGCCCCGAAATCCATGACCAAGGGGTACGAATCCTGGTGGCGGGTGGGTACTGCAGAAGTTTCAAACAACCCCAAGGTGGTTGAAGCCTGGACCGAATTGCAATCCGAGATTGCAAAGACACGACAATTCTAAAAGGAACACAGTATGAGCAAAGAAGCCATAAAACTTGCAATCGCACCGATTGGATGGACCAATGACGATCTACCCCAGCTAGGAGGCGATATCACCTTTGAACAGTGCATCAGCGAGATGGCCCTCGCCGGATTTACCGGCAGTGAAGTGGGCAATAAATACCCCAAGGACACCGAAGTGCTCAAGAAGGCACTGAAGCTCAGAGGTCTTCAAATCTGCAATGCCTGGTTCAGCACGTATCTGACCACCCAAAGCTATGATCAAGTGGAGAAGGCGTTTGTGCAGCACTGCACATTCCTCAAGACCATGGGAGCGACCATCGTAGGTGTTGCCGAGCAGGGCAACTCCATCCAAGGCCGACAGGACCTACCGGTGTTCGATGCGAAGCCGGTCAACACCGAGGCACAGTGGAAGCTTTTGACCGAGGGTTTGAACAAGCTCGGCAGGAAAGCCAAGGAGATGGGAATGCAGCTCACCTACCATCACCATATGGGAACCGGGGTGCAGACCAGCGGCGAAATCGACCGCCTGATGGAGCAGACCGATCCTGCTCTGGTGGGCTTGCTCTACGACAGCGGCCACCTGGTCTTCAGCGGCGAGGACCCGATGGCGGTTCTGCAGAAGTGGATGGGACGAATCCGTCACGTACACCTCAAAGATGTGCGCGCGGACAAGCGTGAGATGGCTATTTCGCAAAAATGGTCATTCCTCAAGGGAGTCCTGGAGGGTGTGTTCACCGTTCCCGGTGATGGATGCATCGACTTCAAACCGCTGCTCGATGCGCTGATCAAGGCCGGCTATCAAGGTTGGTGGGTGGTTGAAGCCGAGCAGGATCCTGCAAAAGCCAACCCCCTTGAGTATGCAATGAAGGCACGGGCCTATATCCGAAATACTGCTGGAATCTAA
>NZ_DJGW01000003.1:5665-11206 GCF_002432845.1 Sphaerochaeta sp. UBA5836 | reverse complement strand
TCCATTACCGGAAGGCCGGCATCCATGGCAGGTTTTCCTGACATCTTCAAGGCCTTGGTCGAGGCTGCAGACCTCAGTCAATTGGCCCTGACATACAGCACCGAAAAGAGTGGCGGGCGCCTTGCATATTACGGCATCACCGAGACTGTTCCTGCAGGCTTGGATCGGTATGTTGCCTGTGCCTTGGATGCTCACCTGCTACCTGCCTCCACTGCAAAGATTCTTTTAGCCTCACAGCATCTTGATAGCGAAACCGCCGCAAACCTATTGATGAGCGTGGCAAATGCAACGGGGATTTCACGCAACTATATCGGCAAGGTCAGTGACACCGACATCCTGATGAGAATTTCCAATGCCTTCGACGGCTATACCCTTTTCAGCGACGGCTACCTCGATGAAATCGGGGCGATGGCGGTCAAGAAGCGAGCCAGTACCGGATACAACCTCAAGAAAGACAGTGATGATGCACAATTCCTCACCTCGCGGACAATCCAATATGGTCACAGCGACGAAACCCATCTCAAGCAACTTGTAGTGTTGCTCAACAGTGAGGGAATCGATGCAAAGCTGCAGATTGAACCCAAGGTATCGATTTATGAATACCTGCTTGACTGGGGCCCGGTACCTCCTCCCAGTCCGTACTACATGGTCCTGGAGTTTGGCGAGAACTTCTATCTGGCCTATGCGGTTGAATACGATGCCAAGTTCGAATTCGACTCCCATGCAGACCTTCTCAAGTTCGACTTTCTCATCAACACCTATGCAAAGAAGAACGATGCAAACCAGGCAAAGAACAGCAATGTTGCGCTGCTGAAGGGTGCATGGTGGCAGCCGCTGTACAGCACTACCTTCCAAGCCGACGAGCAGGCCTACAAGCAAATTGTAGACTGCGTTCTTGCTGAGAATGGATACTCCATCCACCCCTTCTCATTGCTGGAAACAAAGCAGAACCTGATCGATACGCTTCAGGATCTCAGCGGTTTGGAGGTGCATGAGCGCCCCCTGTACGTCAACAACGCATTTTATCGCTACCTGACCGGTTCGGATTATCAGTAACATAGGCCTGCAGGGCAGGCAGGGCGGATGCCCCTGCCTGCCGCATGAAGGGAAATTTGCACATCACCACCCGTTTTCGGTGTACAATTGAGGCAAGGAGAGTCCAAGAGCATGATTCCATACGTTCGCCAGAGCCAGATCTACTCATACATCAAGATGAAGCAGATTGCTTATATCGACGAGCTCCTGGATTTGACAAAAGTATCACTTCCCACCGTGCGGCGCGACCTCAAGAAGCTGGAGGAAGAAGGAAAAATCATCCTGCTCAACGGCGGCGGTGTAAAGCTCTCCGAGGAAGAGAAACACTCGGTTGTTGCAAGACTGGAGGTCCAGGCGGACGAAAAGTACCTGATTTGCAACAAGGCCGCCTCCTTGCTTGAGAACGATGAGTTCATCTATGTCGGGCCGGGAACAACCGAAGACTACCTGATCGGTTTTTTGGCGGGGAAAAACATCACCGCAGTCACCAACGGCATCTATCATGTGCCGAAGCTGTTGGAATACCACATCAAGACCATTGTGATCGGGGGGAGGCTGGACCACAACTACGGCATCACCTGCGGCCCTGAGGTGCTGGAGGAGATCAATCGGATGAACTTCTCCACAGCCCTGATCGGGGCAAGCGCCGTGTCTCAGTCGGGCGTCTCTTCATTCGACCGGGATGTCTCGGTTATCAATCGAAAGGTCCTCTCCAGGTCGAAAAAGCGCATCCTCCTGGTTGATTCGACCAAATTCAGCGCCTTCTCACACCATGTGTTCGCCTGCATCGAGGATTTTGACCACATCATCACCACGGCTAAAGCAGGTGTCGAAAGCAAGGACATTCCAAACATTGTCATTGCCGATACCTCTGATTTATAACAGGAAAAGGTGTTTTGCATGAACAAAGCAATTATCGGAGGAACAGGAGTCGGCTCGCTTCCAAACCTGCAAGGTCCCTTTGAGACGGAAACAGCGTACGGAACGGTTCAAACCTACCGTTTTTCTCTAGGCGACGAAGAGATACTTTTTTTGCCCAGGCACGGAAGCGGTCATACCACACCGCCGCATGCCATCAAGTATCGCGCCCAGATGGCCGCCCTGAAAAAAGAGGGCGTAACGCATATCTACGCACTGGCGACCAGCGGTTCCATGAACCCTTCGATCAGTGAAGGCTCGATTGTGGTGATCGAAGACTTTCTTGACTGCACCACCAGCCGCATCAAGACATTCTTTGACGGCAGCGACCACAAGGTCGCACATGTCGACATGAGCGACCCCTACTGCAGCCATCTCAGGAGTTTGTTTGTACAGAATGCAAGGAAACTAGGTGTGGACATATACACCGGCGGGGTGTATGTGTGCACTGAAGGCCCCCGGTTCGAGGGCAAGGCTGAAATCGCCATGCTGCAAAAGCTCGGGGGAACGCTGGTCGGCATGACCGGCATCCCGGAAGTGTTTTTGGCAAAGGAACTTGGCCTTTGTTACGCTGCCATCGGTTTGATCTCAAATATGGCCGCTGGAATTCGCAATGAGAACCTGGCACACATCGACCATGGACGGCGGATTTCAGAAGCGAAGGAAGCTGTCATGAAGGTCATCACTGAAGTGTTCTCCACCTCGAGCCTCGATCAAGACCATTGTGACTGCTCAAACGCAGTTCTCTATCTATAAAGTAGGAGATGCAGATGCATACCACCATCCCAGTCAGTTTGCAGCACGATCCCGAAAGATTGGTTCTGCTCGATCAGACAAAGCTTCCCGAGAGCGAGCTGTTCTTGTATTTGGATAGCCGGGACTCAATCTATGAAGCGATCAAGAAGCTTCGGGTGCGGGGAGCCCCTGCCATCGGCATTGCGGCAGCCTACGGAATGTATGTCTGCCTTGCCCGGCAGAGCTATCCGAGCCTTGAGGCCATGGCGCATGATTTTTCCGCCTTGAAGCACTACTTTGCCTCAAGCCGTCCGACCGCCGTCAACCTGTTCTGGGCTCTACAGCGCATGCAGAAGCGGTTTGACGCAGAGTTGGCCATGGAAGGGGCAAGCCAGAGCAGCATGCTCAAGGCCTTGCTTGAAGAGAGTTCGGCCATCTTTGCCGAAGACCAGGCGATGAGCATTGCCATCGGAGAGCATGGGCTTACGCTCTTTGACAAGGATAAGCATTGGGGGGTGATGACCCACTGCAACGCAGGAGGATTGGCTACCAGCGGCTATGGTACAGCCCTCGCCCCGCTCTATCTCGGTCATGAGCAGGGTTACTCCTTCAGCATCTATGCAAATGAGACCAGGCCGCTTTTGCAGGGCAGCCGCCTGACCGCCTACGAGCTGGCCAAAGGAGGGCTCGATGTCACCATCCTCTGTGACAACATGGCCTCCTTGGTGATGAAGGAAGGAAAAATCGATGCAGTCATCGTGGGGGCTGACCGAATCGCAGCCAATGGCGATACAGCCAACAAAATCGGCACTTCAGGTTTAGCCATCCTGGCAAAATACTATGGCATTCCTTTCTATGTAGCAGCCCCCAGCTCCACGTTCGACCTTGATACCAAGCATGGCAACGACATTGAAATCGAACAGCGTGACGGCGAGGAAGTGGTCAACGGCTTCGGCAGGCGCACAGGGCCTATCGATGTGAACGTCTACAACCCGGCCTTCGATGTGACTGATGCTGCCTTGATCACGGCCATCATCACCGAGAAGGGGATCATTGAGAGACCGACAACCGAGAAGGTGGCAAAGCACCTGCTTGGGTGACGTGTTGTGCATTGCAAAAGAGCAACCATCTTGAGGGTGGTTGATGCTATTTCTATGTAAGGAGAAGATTATGAAGAGAGTTTTGGGATTCATCACACTGGTTCTTATCACAGGCCTACTGTTCGCAGCAGGGTCTGCAGAATCGAAGCCAGCAGCCGCTGCAGGTTTGAACATCGCCATTATCACCACCCCCTCAGGGGTCGATGACGGCTCGTTCAACCAGGACAACTACAATGGGATTCTTGCATTTGTGAAGAATCATCCTACAGCAAAGGTAACTGCAATCCGTGAGCCCAGCGGAGACGTTGCAGCCGCCCTCAAGGCAGCGGCCGATGTAGTAGCTGAATATGATGTATTGGTCTGCACCGGGTTCCAGTTTGCCGGAATCGGCGAACTTGCCATGGAAAACCCCGATACCAAGTTCATCCTTGTCGACACCTATCCCACCGATGCAAAGGGGAATACCGTTGAGCTTCCCAACGTATATGCCATGACCTTTGCCGAGCAGGAGTCGGGGTTCTTCGCAGGTGTTGCAGCCGCGCTTGAGACCAAGACCAACAAGGTCGCGGTAGTCAACGGGGTGGCCTACCCCTCGAACGTCAACTATCAGTACGGCTTTGAGTGCGGTGTCATCTACGCCAACAAGAAACTCGGCACCAATGCCCAGGTCGTAGAGCTTGCTTCCCGCGCCGGCACCGATGTAACAGGAGCCAATGTAGGCGGAAACTACGCAGGTTCCTTTGCCGATGAAGCAACCGGCAAGGTGATCGGCCAGCAACTGTTCGCGCAGGGCGTCGACATCATTTTCGTTGCAGCAGGAGCTACGGGCAATGGCGTGTTCACAGCTGCAAAGGAGAGCAACGGCAGGTTGAAGGTCATCGGTTGTGACGTAGACCAGTGGGACGACGGAACGGTGGGAAGCGGCAACATCATCCTGACCAGCGTCCTGAAGGTGATGAGCCTGAACGTCGAGCGTGTACTGAACCAGATCCAGGATGGAACCTTCAAGGGAGCAAACATGCTGCTGAAGGCTGATACCGATTCCACCGGATTCGTGAAGACAGCCGGTCGAAACCAGCTCTCCCCTTCCACCATCCAGAAGCTCGATGAGGCATATACCCTCGTACAGAAGGGAGTTATTGTTCCTGCATCCAACTTCGGCGGTTTCACCCCCGAGCAGTTCCAGGTAAACTAAGAAAACCAGTGATACACCCGTGCCTTTGCAGGGGCACGGGTCCTTATCGCAAAGAGGCATATCGACGTGGAAAACCTCGTAGAATTTCGGCATATCACCAAACGATTTCCCGGCATTGTTGCGAATGATGACATCTCCCTATCGGTACGCAAGGGCGAGATTCTTGCCATCCTTGGCGAGAATGGAGCGGGAAAAAGCACGCTGATGAGCATGCTGTTCGGCATGTACAGCCCTGATGAGGGTGAGATTTTCGTGCGCGGCAAACAAGAAGAAATCTCAAGCCCCCTGGTGGCCAACTCTCTGAACATCGGGATGGTCCACCAGCATTTCATGCTTGTGGAAAACCAAACCATTACAGAGAACATCATCATGGGCATCGAGCCGAAGAAACGCAAATTCGGCTTGTTTCCCGTTGTAGATCTCGAAGCTTCCCACAAGAAGGTGCATCAGCTCTCCCTTCACTATCAACTGGAGGTCAATCCGAGGGACAAGATCGAGGATGTGCCGGTCTCAACCCGTCAGCGGGTTGAGATTTTGAAGATGCTCTACCGCAATGCC
>NZ_DJGW01000003.1:2928-5572 GCF_002432845.1 Sphaerochaeta sp. UBA5836 | reverse complement strand
CTTATCACCCACAAACTCGATGAGATCAAGAGAATCGCCGACCGTTGCGCAATTCTCTGTAAAGGAAAGCTGGTCGATGTCCTGGATGTCGCCACCACCTCGGTTCAGCACATGTCAGCCTTGATGGTCGGCCGTGATGTCTCACTTACCTTGGAAAAAGAGGAGCATGAGAGAGGAGCCGAAGTCTTGAGGGTGGACAAGCTGCGCGTGGTATCGCCAGACCACATCTGCTTGGTCGATTCTGTGAGCTTCAGCGTACATGAAGGTGAAATCCTGGCGATAGCCGGCGTTTCCGGCAACGGCCAAGTGGAAATTGCCGATGCGATTGCCGGCCTGATCCCGATCAAGAGCGGGAAAATCATGCTCTCAGGCACCGATATCACCAATGTCCCTGTTCGTAAGCGCATCGAAGCGGGGATGAGCTACATCCCCGAAGATCGTCATGCCGTCGGCCTGATCCTCGACTTCCCCCTGCGGGAAAACCTCTGCTTGAAACGGTATTACCGTCCGCCCTACAGCAATGAACGGGGAATATTGCAGAATGAGGCGATGGCCGAGTTGGGCAGGTCGCTGATCGAGGAGTTCGATATCAGGACCAGCAAGGGAAACGACACCCTGGTGCGGAGCATGAGCGGGGGCAACCAGCAGAAGGCGATCATTGCCCGGGAGATCAATCTCGATTCCAAGCTGATCATATTCGTCCAACCCACCCGCGGCTTGGATGTGGGGGCCATTGAGTCGATCCACCTGCGCATCAACAAGCTGCGCAGCGAAGGAAAAGCCATTCTGCTGATCTCATTGGAACTCGATGAGATCATGCAACTGGCCGATACCATTTTGGTCATGTACAACGGCAAGGTGCAGACCATCAAGAAAGCGAATGAACTGACAAAACTTCAGGTCGGTGAATATATGATGGGGGTGCATGTTGAAAAGAACTAGCCTGCTCAAGCGATTGTTCATCCTCTGTTGCGGCAAGGGCAGGCACCAACTGCTCCGCACGTCGCTGTTTTGCATTTTCCTCAGCCTGCTCGCAGGGGCCATCCTGCTTCTGTTGTTGGGCAAGAACCCCCTTGAAGCGTATACGAGCATTCTTCAGGGAGCCGGCATTCTTCCCAAGAGCCGCTATGCAGGTAGAAAGAGCCAGCTGACCGACTTCATGAGCCTGCTCAACTACACCACTCCCATGGTGTTTGCCGCCCTTTCAGTCGCCGTTGCACTGAAGTGCGGAATTTTCAATATCTGTGTCTCGGGCATCATGGTCTTTTCCGGATTCATGGCCACCGTGCTGGTCGGATACTCCAACCTCGACCCTTTCCTTGCAAAAATTCTGGTGGTTTTGATCGGTGCCCTCTCAGGAGCACTGATCGGCATCCTGATCGGCTATCTCAAGCATCGCTTCAATATGAACGAGGTGGTTGTGGCCATCATGCTGAATTATATCATCAGCTATGTGGTGAGCTTCTTCATCCAGACCCGGTTCATCGACCCGATCACCCGCCAATCGGTTGCAGTCGGGCAGAATGCCCGTCTGACGCTCTTCGATCATCCGGTGGGCAATCTCAAGATGGAAATCGCCTTGGTATTCCCCCTTGCCCTGCTTGCAGTCTTTGCCATCAAGTTCATGCTCGACCGCACCCGGTTCGGCTTCGAGTTGAAGGCGGTGGGAAGCAACAGCAAGGCCAGCAAGTATGCCGGAATCCATGTAGGCAAAGCAGTGGTTTTCACCATGCTCATCAGCGGCTCATTGGCAGGTCTTGCAGGGGTTTCCTACTACCTGGGAAGCAACGCCTCCATACAACCCAGGGTGCTTCCCTCCCTGGGATTCGACGCAATCGCAGTGGCCTTGCTGGGAAACACCACCCCCATAGGCAGTTTCTTTGCCTCGCTCTTGGTCATGGTTTTCGATTGCGGCACAACCTACATGTCATCACGCATGCAGGTGCTTCGCGAAATTGCCGCCTTAATCACCAGTATTTTGCTGCTCTTCAGTGCCATCGGCATCTTTTTCAGGAACCTTGCCGATCGATTCGAGCAGGAAGCAGAGGAGGTTTGAACGTATGAATACCATCATCATTGAAGGGCTTTCCTTCTCGCTCCCCCTCTTCATTATTGCCATCGGCGGTATCTACAGCGAAGGAAGCGGTATCACCAACCTCGCTTTGGAAGGCTTGTTGGGCTTCGGGGCTTTCTTTGGAGGTCTCAGCTATGCAGTTCTCAGCAGGACGTTTGCTGGCGATCCCACCGTACTCATTTACGCCTCGCTGGGCTTTGCCATGATCGGCGGAGCCTTGCTTGCCCTCCTGCACGCCCTGATGTGCATCAAGTTCAAGGCAAACCAGGTTATCAGCGGCGTGGTCATCAATATGCTCAGCGTCGCCCTTACCGCTTTTTTGGCCAATCAAATCAATGCGTCATTTTTCGGACAACCTTCGAACAAGTTCTTGTTGGAAGTCTTCCCCAAGGCTACCATCCCCCTGCTCTCCAACATCCCAATTTTAGGCGCAGTGTTCACCGATTTTTATACCTTTGAATTGATTATCGTTGCAGTCGCCCTCTTCATGGCCTACCTGCTTTACAAAACACCGACGGGCATGCATATCCGCGCATGCGGAGACAATCCCCATGCCTTGGCGGCAGCCGG
>NZ_DJGW01000003.1:862-2846 GCF_002432845.1 Sphaerochaeta sp. UBA5836 | reverse complement strand
ACCTTCTCTCCGAACATCTACATGGGCTTCGGCTACTTGGCCATTGCCGCCTACATTTTCGGCTCTTGGAAAATCGGACCCACCTTTCTTGCATGCATCCTGTTCGGTTTTGCCCGCAGCGGCGGGTATGTCCTGGTGCAAAAGCTCAAGCTGCCTTCGTCGTATGGCGATCTCGTCCTCACCCTGCCCTATATCGTTACCTTGGTCTTGCTGCTCTTCTTCTCCTCGACCAACAAACCGCCTCGAGCACTGGGCGAGGTGTACGACCAAGCAAAGCGTTAAGCCGGCACTCTTGCAAGAATCGATGAGGCAGAGCATGCTGAGGCAAGGAGGGATGCGTATGAACAGTGAGATACGGCTGGATGCCATCAATGAAGCAATCGGGGAAGTGGCTACCGATATCGCCCAAGCCTATGCGGAATTCGGGGATCTGACCAGCATGTACTTGGGGCAAACCTCCTCGACGTTGCAGTTGCGCCTGTTCAGGCCGCTAGCCTTGGAGACTTCGCTCTATCTGTGTTTTCTTCTGTCCAAGGTGGATGAAAAGTTGGCAGACTTGGTAGGCGAGGATGCAAAGGCATATGCAATCGAACTTGGCAGACAAGCCGAGCCCTATGTCAAGGAGAGCTTGCTCGCATATGAGAAAAGCTTTGATGCTCTTGCGCTGTTCATCCAACGCTGTCAGGACATAGTAGCCGGGGATTCATTGTGGTTGAGCACCCAAAGACAGGACGCCCAACCCCGAACATCCATCAGTGACAAAGGCTATGTAGCCATCCAAAAAGGTGCTCAGCGATTGGAAAGCCTTATGAATCTTCTCTAATACGACTGTAAGAGCGCCTCTACAACGGTGTCTCTTCCTGCAAGAATGTCATCCACTGTCCTCTCTATGGCCAGGTCGGGCATCAGGGGACCCGCCTGATATTTTTTGTCCATCACAAAATGCTTGGTTGAATAGGATACAGGAATTTTGCTGTTCGGCAGACTGAAAGTGCGGGTCTCCCCATAGTGGTTAAGACTGCCTCCACTCGGACCACCGACTAGTCGTGCACTCGTCCGTTTCTTAAAATGCATCGCATTCATCAGAGCCGAAGAAAACGTCCCCTCGCCGATCAACACATCAATGGAGAAACCTTGTTCGTCCTGCAAGGCGCCAAGCCCATCCACCAGCGGTTCAAGCAGGCGTGAATCCCCTCCGCTGTTGTAACGCAAGTCAACCATGACATGCTCAAACGATGAGGATTCGGCAAGAGCGAGTATCTCCTGGATGAAACCATCCAACGGATACTCATCATAGGACATGCACACATTGTACTGGACAAAGAGCGTATTGCTCTCTTCAAGCAACAGAGCCCGGTAGGGGGCATTGCTTGCCCCTGTCTCAGGATGTGATTGATACCACGTGGCAAAGCTCAGCATCCCATACTCGCTGGCCGAAACAGGCGTCAAGGAAATGGTATGCTCCTCATCAGTAGAGCGCTGCTTGACGGTAAGGCTTACCATCTGGGAAGGAGATGTCGCGATGCCTAGATATGCGTAGAGGTTCGTCAGATTGAGCTGCTGGGAGAGGTAGTATCGCAACCACACCTGGTTGTCATGACTGAACAGCGGTGAAGCAAGACTTTCCACTTCCTGCATGGGAATTGAATTGATGGCTATGACTTCACCGCCGAGCAAATCTGCATGATCTCGTTCGATGACGCTTACTCGCCAGGCTCCCTCCACGTAGGAGAACTGGGCGGGTATTGCCGACAGCTGTGCTACAAGCTCTTGGGTAAGTCCGACCGAAGTATGGGAATCCTTGGCCAAGGATGCCAATCGCCTGAGGGTAAAATAGAAATCCAAGTCCCCCATCTTCCCTGTATCTTCCATTGCTGCTCGATAGGCTTTGCGGAACTCAGCTTTCGAAGTCTCATGATAGAAATCAACATGGAGCTTTGGAAGCTGTTCATAGAGATAGGTAATATCGGCCTGCTTGGGATTG
>NZ_DJGW01000003.1:0-797 GCF_002432845.1 Sphaerochaeta sp. UBA5836 | reverse complement strand
ATGTTTCATGGACAGGAGTATAGCATGAAAGTACTCATCGTTCAGTCATTTTGCTATGGCTAATCGAGCATTTTTCAGACAAATACACAAAGTATTGCGCGCTGTCATCATTCCATGTGTATGGTTGCTGCCACCTGCATCCCCAGCTCAGTGACGCGGATTACAGGACCCACTGCCAAGCTCAAACCCAGAGCATCGCCTCCATCCTTGGTCACTTTCAGCCCGTTACGCAGAGTCTTGTTGTACCTCGCTCCATAGGGAATCGGCAGTATTGCTTGGATCACCCGCTCAACAGCCAGAAAGATTGCCCCAACAGTCATGGCTCCCACGGCAAAATCCTGCAAGGGGTCTTCAAAGGAGGAAGAGCCTGCACTTAAGACCTGAATGAAAAACAGGTCGATCAAAAAGGTTCCCATACCGATGCCGATGGTGGTTGCCGCAGTCCAATCGGCAATTTGCCCGAAGAGCTGACCGCCGAGGTCGCCTTGGAGCTTTGATCCGCTTCCAAATCCGGCCAACAAGTTCTTGAAAGCCGGCCAGGCTATCGATACTTGGGCTTGTTCATAGAGAGCCGACCGTTGCTCGAACGTCAATTGAGAAAAATCATGGTTCTTGAACGTTTTCTTCAAGGCTCCCAAGGTCGAGCCGCCAAGATACACACGCTCTCCATCAATCTCAACGGGTATGCCATCTTCAGTATTCAATGCATCCAACCCTGTGCCTACCAACGATATCAAGGGAGGTTGGGCAGAGAGCGGCACAACCAACACAAGCAATACCACAAGCCAGATGAGAAA
>NZ_DJGW01000030.1:25456-27220 GCF_002432845.1 Sphaerochaeta sp. UBA5836 | reverse complement strand
GGTTTTGCTACAATGGCCTCTGTTCGAATACCAAGGAGACGTATCAAGATGAGGATGTCCAAACTCTTTTCCAGAACCCTTCGCGAGGCCCCGAACGGTGCTGACAGCAAAGGCTACGAGTATTTGCTTCGTGCAGGCTTTATCCGCCAATTGGGAGCTGGCATCTTCAGTTTGCTTCCCTTCGGCTTCAATGCAACCAAGAAGATTGAGCAGATCATCCGCGAGGAGATGAATGCAATCGGCGGCCAGGAAATCTTGATGCCCTTGGTGAACCCTGCCGACATCTGGAAGGAGACCGGCCGGTACTACAGCATCGACAAGGAGATGAGCCGCTTCAACGACCGTGTAGGCCGTGACATGGTGCTTGCCATGACCCATGAGGAAGCTGTCACCGACCTTGCACGTGGGGAGATCGACAGTTACAAGCGCCTGCCGCTTCTGGTGTATCAAATCCAGACCAAGTGGCGTGACGATCCCCGTCCCCGCGCCGGCCTGATCAGGGTACGTGAATTCACCATGAAGGACAGTTACTCCTTCGATGTCGACCAAGCCGGCTTGGATGTGCAGTATGGTGCCCATTACAAAGCCTACTTCAGGATTTTCAGTCGGTGCGGACTTCCCGTCATCGTCGTCGGTGCCGACAGCGGCATGATGGGAGGCAAAATCTCCCACGAGTACATGTATCTCTCCTCCATCGGAGAGGACACGATCATCACCTGCCCAAAGTGCGGCTATACTGCAAACCGTCAGGTTGCCACGTTCAAGAAGACGTACTACCCCGAACCGATGAAGCCGACCGAAAAGGTCCTCACCCCCGATTGCAAGACCATCGAGGAGCTGGCTGACTTCCTCAAGATTGAGAAGAGGCAGACCGCCAAGGCTGTGTTCATGGTCGGCACCTTCATCAACGATACCAATGGCGAGGAAGAGGACAAGCTTATCGTCGGCATCATCCGCGGTGATTTGGAGGTCGAAGAGAACAAGTTGCAGAATGCCGCTCGTGCAAATGTCCTCAGACCCGCCCATGCAGAGGAAATCCTTGCAAAGAAGATGGTTCCCGGGTATGGCTCGGCCATCGGCTGCAGCGAGGATGTAGTGGTCATCGTCGATGACTCGGTGGCAAAGAGCAACAACCTTGTCGCGGGTGCAAACGAGGAAGGCTATCACCTGTTGAACACCAACTTTGGCCGGGACTACACCGGCCTGACAGCCGATATCGCCAGTGCTGCGGCCGGCTATGCATGCCCACAGTGCGATGAGAGCCTGTCCGCCTCCAAGGGCGTTGAGGTGGGCAACATCTTTCAGCTCAACACCCGTTACAGTGAGAGCATGAACTGCAGCTATCAGGATGAGGGAGGAGTACGGAAGCCCGTCGTCATGGGAAGCTATGGAATCGGGGTGGGCCGCCTGCTTGCTTGTCTGGCGGAAAACTATAGTGATGAGCAGGGTCTTTCCCTTCCCATTTCCGTTGCTCCCATGCAGGTGCACCTTGTCAGCCTGGTGAAGGACGCCGAAATCGCCGAACAGCTGTACAAGCAACTCAGTGCAGCCGGTATCGAGATCCTGTACGACGACCGCAAGGAGTCGGCCGGTGTCAAATTTGCCGATGCAGACCTCATCGGGCTTCCGATCCGCATCACCTTGGGCAACCGCTCCCTGAAGGAGGGCAAGGTTGAGGTGAAGCTCAGAAGAAACCTCGAGGAGTCTTTCAGTTTCGAACTCACCACGGTAGTTGAAGAAACCAAGGCTCTCATCGCCAAGCTT
>NZ_DJGW01000030.1:14236-25420 GCF_002432845.1 Sphaerochaeta sp. UBA5836 | reverse complement strand
ATCTTGCGTCTTCTAGGTGTACAAGATCCTGAACTTGAGGCTTATCGTTTCATAAACCAAAAAAGTTCCTTCGCCGGGACAAAGCTCTTGGGTGAAATCAGTTCGCTCCCATCTTCTTCAATTGATTGACAATATAAGTTCTCTTGGCAGCCTTGGCGTACTCAAGCACAGAGTGCCCCTGATAATCCCGTGCATTGATATCGGCTCCCGCCTTCAGCAAGGCTGAGACGATGCGGGTTTCAGGATTGCTGTTCACCGCCATGATCAGGGCGGTCTCTCCAAGGTAGTTGCGGGCGTTGAGATCGGCACCCGCCTTGAGAAGTTCCTCAATGATTTTCGGGCTTGTGCTCTTGTTTGCGGCAAGATGCAGGGAGTTGGATCGGTACTTCGGCTCAGCTTCCTGGATGTCGGCCCCTGCCTCAAGCAAGGCCTTCAATACGTTGACCGAAGGATTATACTGGGCGGCAAGCATGATGGGAGTAAGGCCCCACTCGTTCTGGGTGTGAATGTCAGCACCCTGGTCCAGGAGGGTCTTGATCTCCTTCACTTTGGTAGCGGAAACAGCAGCTGCGAGCAACTTCTTATTCAGGGTTTCTTCACGTTTTGCCATAACTCAATATCTCCTTATTTATTATTTGATTTATATTTATCTATACATAGTATTCCAAGTTTTCCTAAAATTGTATAGTCTCGAAGGCAATAATTTTCCGAGTTCGGGCATCTTCGTTCCAATTGACTGCTTTAGGATTTGCCACTTCATACAAATATGCTGTATGATGCTTGTATGGTAACCAAGGAAATCATCCAGCAGGTTCCGAAAGTGGAACTGCATGACCATCTTGACGGCGGATTGAGAATCCAGACCATTCTGGAACTAGCCAAGGAACAACAGGTAGAGCTTCCCAGCAAGGATCCACAGAAGCTGCATGATTGGTTCGTTCGCGGTTGCAAACAAAAAAGTCTTACCCTTTATTTGGAACCTTTCGGGGTAACCACCCAGGTGATGCAGACACAAGAAGCCCTTCAGCGGGTTGCCTTTGAAGCGGTTGAGGATCTGGCAAAAGAGAACATCTGTTATGCAGAAATCCGCTTTGCCCCCATCCTCCATGTCAGCAAAGGACTGAGTCTGGAACAGGTGGTCCAGGCCGTTCTCGATGGATTGCAGAGAGGAACCCGGCAGACGGGCATGCCCACCGGCTTGATTCTCTGCGCCATGCGCAACCAAAGTCCGCAAATCAGTCATACCATTGCCGAACTTGCTGTTGCATTTGCAGACCGTGGTGTGGTTGGATTCGACCTTGCCGGTGATGAGATAGGCTACCCTCCCAAGAAACATCTGGAAGCCTTTCAGTTCATCCGCAACAAGAACTTCAACATCACCATCCATGCCGGAGAAGCCTTCGGAGTGGAGTCCATCTGGCAGGCGGTACAGCTGTGCGGCGCCCACCGTATCGGACACGGGGTGCGTCTGGTGGAGGACATGGGGCTTGAAGGAACGAGAATCGAAGAGATGGGATCGCTTGCCAACTTCATACTCGACCGCCGAATCCCGATGGAAATGTGTTTGACCAGCAATGTGGGAACCGGAGCCGTAAAAGACTATGCAAGCCACCCCTTCCCGATTTTCTTCCGGAATAAGTTCCGTGTCTTCCTCTGCAGCGACAACCGCTTGATGAGCGACACCAACCTTACCCGTGAAATGGAATTGGCTGTTCAATACTACAATCTGAACATCCGGGATTTGGAGAAGATTACCATCAATGCCATGAAGTCAGCCTTCATCCATCACGACCAGAAGCTCTCCATCATCTACGATGTAATCAAGAAAGGATATCTTGCCATTCGCGAACAGTACGGCATCAACGACTATTAAAGAGTGCGCTTGAAGACGTCGGTGGGATTGATGCGCATCCTGATCCTGCAATAGAGGTACCCAAAGACCAACCCGCTCAGATGGGTCAGGTGTGCTACATTGCCACCGCTGCCGAACAGCTGGCTGGAAAGCTCTATGATTGCATAGAGAATGACCAATATCGGAGCCCTGACCGGAATAAATCCGAATACGAATATCACCGAGTACGGGTAGAAGACAGCGAACATCAACAACACCCCGTAGATGGCTCCTGAAGCCCCGACCAGAATCACATTGGTCCCCGCCAGATAGTAGCTGATAAAGCTGATAATCCCGCTGAACAGGCCTGTCAAAAGATAGAAGAGCAAAAATTCCTTGCTGCCGATTCGCTTTTCCACCATCGAGCCGAAGATGAAGAGGCTGAGCATGTTGAACAGCAGGTGATTGAAACTACCATGGACAAACATGTAGGTGAACGGCTGCCAGAGATACCCACCCAGTACGAATGAGGGAATCATCGCCAAATAGTAGGCGCTTCTCGGATACAAAAAGGCGGTAAGCAGGTAGACCAAGGCGTTGATCACTACCAACTTGAGGGTGTAGTTCTGATATGTTCCATCCCGGAATCTCCGGTTGATGAGTGAGGTTTTCTTCATATGCTATACAGTATAAATTGCCGACCAAATCGTCAATTGTGCAAAAATTGCACAGTTTTCATCGGGTGTGCAAGCAATACACAGATTCATGGCATGCAAAACCCCTCCAGACACTCGCATTTGAGGTTTTGAAGTTGGCATGCTAATTGCATTGTTATAAACAGAACAGAGCAACATTTTTTTCATACTCCTCCTTTTTCATACCGACAGGATGCCAAGAGATTTACCCCAATCTGCTTTTGGCATCCTTCTTTTTTGCCCTCTCCTGTGAAAAATTGTAATGATGTTACTTTTTTGCACACCGACCCAGCAAGAGGGCTCTCCTGCATCAATACAATAAGCTGTATATTTTGTCCATATGCATAACTATTCAAGTTGGCACGCAAGTTGCATGTTATTAAGTAGAACAGAGCAACAGTTTTTTCAAACCTCCTTAAAGTGTGATTTCTTTGGTGCCAGCGGCTCTCTCTCCCCACCCCACAAATACCGCTGGCACCATCTTTTTGCCCTGAGGTGTGCAATCTTGTAAGCATGTGAAGTAATTGCACAGCTGATACCCTCTCCTACACTCCTCATTCTAAGGCTTACAGTATTCATACATCGCTTAGAGTACATGTAAAACAATTGGCACGATAATTGCTATGTTATCTACAGAACAGAGCAACCGTTTTTTCAACCTCCTTTTCGTGTTTTACCTTGGGTGCCAGTGAGAATTACCTTCCCACCCCACAAAATCTCACTGGCACCTTTCTTGTACCCTTCTGCCTGCTTTGGTATAGTCTAGGCATGGCAACCAGCAGAAGAGACCGTGCAGACTCCTATACCAAACGTGCACACAAGGAAGGTTACCCCGCCCGCTCCGTCTACAAGCTCGAGGAGCTGCAGCAGAATTTCAAGCTTATCAAAAGCGGTGATACTGTTTTGGATGTGGGGGCGGCTCCAGGATCGTGGACGCTCTATACCCATAATGAGTTGATCAAGGGCAAGGGTACGATTATTGCAGTCGACCTCAATCCCCTGAACCTCAATCCGGTACCACCGACTGTCACATCCTACGTCGGGGATGCTTTTGGGAAAGAGATGAGAGAGAAGCTCATATCCCACGGACCCTACGATGTCATCATCAGTGATGCAGCCCCGATGACGATGGGCAACCGGGCCGTGGATACGGCACGCAGTGAAAACCTTGCCGAGCAGGTTGTATATCTGGCACAGGATCATCTGAAGGTTCACGGGAATCTGGTGGTCAAGATTTTTCAGGGAGGAGGCCAGGTCGAGCTGCTCAAGCTCATGCGTACGCTCTTTGCCAAGGTAAAACCCTTCAAGCCGAAGGCTTGCAGGGATGACTCCTTCGAGATTTATCTGGTAGGCTTGGACCGACTGGAGATGGAGGGGGGAGCATGCAAATCGTAATCATCGACGGTCAGGGCGGCAGCCTCGGGAAAAGCTTGGTCGAAGCGATAAAGAAGCGATTCGAACACGTACAGGTACTGGCCATCGGAACCAACAGCCTTGCAACGAGCGCCATGCTGCGCAGTGGTGCCGACGGGATCGCCACGGGGGAGAATCCGGTTGTGGTTGCCGCACGGAATGCCGATTTGATCGTTGGACCTTTGGGAATCATCACAGCCGATGCCCTGCACGGGGAGATCACCCCGACGATGGCGGTGGCTGTTGCTCAGAGCAAGGCCCACAAGATCCTGCTTCCCATCAGCAAGTGCAATGTAAGCATCGTAGGAAGGCAGGACCTGAACCTGACAGAAATGATTGACCTTGCTTTATCTGAAATTGCAACCTTTCTTGACAATCAGCGTCAAGGTTAGTACAATACGCCCTACCCAGCCCCATGAAGGGGCTGTTCCTAAACCGTTTACCTGTTTACGAAAAGAGCCATGAAGGCAGAGAAGGATGTCAATCCTTTGCTTTCATGGCTTTTTTATGGGGAGTTGATCGTGGAACTCTATAAAAAGCCTCTTGCTGAGGGAATCACCTTATGTGTCTACAACCGTGACCGGCTCATCTTCTCAGACAGCGGCCGCTGGCTTACTCCGCTCTTTGCCCTTGAACGCTTCTTGTCCACGTATGAAGGCGAACGCGATTGCCTGTGCGCCCATGATACGGCGGCAGGAAAAGCTGCAGCGGTGTTGATGAGCCGCATGGGCATCAAGCGGGCTCACATCAATCTGATAAGCGACCTTGCCGTCGAGTTCTATGAAGCGAACGATATTGCAGTGAGCTGGGAGACCCGCATTCCACATCTGGACTGCAAAACCGAAGAGTTGCTTATGGATATGGAGAGCGAGGAGGAGATGTACCGCCTGCTCAGAAGAAGGGCAAAGCTGGTACAGGGGGTGAGCATTGCCGCCCGACGGGTATCCTTTGCGTACCCCGACAACCCGCCGGTGCTTGAGGACCTCTCGTTCGATGTTGAAGAAGGGGGAAGACTCATCATTCAAGGGGATAACGGCATGGGCAAAACCACCCTGCTCAATCTCTTGATGGGAAAGCTCAAGTGCACAAGCGGAACCATTCTCATCGATGGTCAGGAGCCATCGGCTCTGGCCAAAAGGACGATCGGATACATCAAACAGCAACAGACCCAGGAGCAATACCCGGTATCGGCACGGGAGGTGGTCAGCATGGCGGTCGATTCCAGCCTCGAGCCCAAGCAGCAGAAGTGGGAGATCGACACCGCCCTCAGAAGAACCGGGGTGTATGAACTGGCCGACCGCAATTTCTTTACGCTCAGCGGTGGGGAACGGCAGAAAGTGTCGCTCTCGCGCACCCTCTGCCAAAAAGCGCGACTCTTGCTTCTCGATGAACCCACCTCGTTTCTGGATGCAAAGAGCCGAAAGACGCTTGTCGAGGTGCTGCACTCCCTCACCGTGGATGAGATGCCGACTATCGTGATCGTCACGCACGACAAGGAGCTTGAAGCCGACCTCACCTGGCCGGTTCTCCGATTGGAGGGCAGGCATGCATGATTTCCTGTTCGCCCTCAGCCTCCCTCCTGTAGCACGGGGCCTCTTTGCAATGGCAATCGCCGGACTCTGCTTCCCTGCAAGCGGTGTCATGGTACTGCGCCTGAACCTGGTGCCTATGCGCTATATGCTCATGCATGGCGTCATCCTTGGCGGAGCCATATCATTGGCTTTCACACTGCCGGTGCTGCCGACAAGCATCCTGCTCAATGTCCTGCTCGTGCTTTTCATGCTGCTTCTCAAAGGAGACTCATCCCATGGATTCGGCCTTGCCAGTGCCGCAGCAATGGTGTTCTCCATGGCCCTCGCCTCCTTGGTCATGCACCTATGGGATGTCCCTGCCAAGGATACCTTGCAGCTGCTGTGGGGCAGCCCGTTTGCCCTGAGCGCCATTGACATTGCGACCTTGATCGCCATCGCAGTGGTACTTCTGCTCTATCTGGTGCTCAACTTCCGCACCATAAGTGCCATGTTCTTCGACCAGGAGATCGCCCAATCGTTGGGAATGGCGGTAAAGCTTCACCACACCCTCATGGCCTTGGTCATCGCCTTGGTCATCGCTTTTGCCATGAAGCTGCTCGGTGCCTTGCTCATCGACGCCCTCTTGATCCTTCCTGTCATGGTTGGAAGCAAGCGCGCAACCAGCCTGAAGCAGTTGCTGTGGTACTCATGTCTCACCGGCCTGTTCATCTCGACGCTCGGCTATTTGCTGGCTGTCGCCACCGACCTCCCCCCCAGCGCAGCGATTGCCTTGCTCTCGGCCCTGCTGTATCTCATACCCACATCACGCAAGAAAGGAAAAACCGTATGAAAAAATGGAGTATTTGCTTTTTGCTGCTCATCGCATCTGTCCCGCTCTTCGCCCAGGCAATGCCTGAACAAGCGGCAGCTCCTCCCGCCATCGTTGCTTCCACCAGCTGGACTGCCGCCTTCGCAGACATCGGAGGCCTCGATGACGTTCCCTTCATCGCCCCCGCCAACCTGATCCACCCGCCGGAGTATGAAATCATCGTCAGCGATGTCTTGAAGATCAACAATGCACAGTACTTCATCTATGCCGGATATGAGCGGATGATGCAGAGCATGGGCTCCTCGATCAAGAAGAATGAGGCTTCCCTGGTGAAGATAAACACCAACAACAGCATTGAAAACGTCAGGGAGCAGGCACAGCTGATAGCATCCCTGACGGGGACGCAGGCGGAAAGTGATAAGCGTGTCGAGCAGTATGTACAGGTTGTTGAAAAGGGAGCGGAGAAGGTCAGGCAACAAGGTATGTACCGGCTGAAGGTATACTGCCACAGCATGCAGGTCTACCTTGCCAAGGATTTGGGACTCTTTGTTGCAGGAACCTTCGGCCCGGGACCGCTCACAGCCGCCCAAATTGCAGAGGTTGCCAAAGGCGGCTACAACCTGATCATCGACAACGTCCACAACCCGATTGCAAAACCCCTGCTCGAAGTCTCCCCCGGTTCCCGATTGGTGGTGTGGCGCAACTTCCCCGAACGGGGGGGAAGAGGAAGCCTTGCTGAAATGGTAGGGGCCAACATCGAGGAACTCTTTCGCTGAAGACGGTGAGAGCCTCCGGTCGGAGGCTCTCAATCTGCTTAGCGGTAATACTTGCCGTAATGTTCCTTCAGGAAGGCAACCGTGCGCTTGGCTGCGGTATCGGGGTCGGGATAGGGCAGGATTTCTGCGGTAGTCCATCCATCGTAGCCGATTGCGGTCAAGGCCTCGAAAATCTCTTTCCAGTTCATGTGTCCGTCGCCGGGTGCATGACGATTGGTATCGGCAAAATGCACGTACCTGACATACTCCTTGTTGCGGATGAAGCTCTCTCCGATCTTGTCATCCTCGATGTTCATATGAAAGACATCGGGCATCATGAAAAAGTTCTTTCGGTTGACCTTCTTCAGCATCGCAGTACATTCATCAAGGTTGTTGATGAAGTCGATCTCGTAGCGGTTCACCGGTTCGAGAATCAACTCGACACCGCGTTTCTTTGCATGGTCTGCAACCTTGTGGGCCATGTCCAGGAAGAGACGCTCAACCAAGGCGATATCGCGTCCGGCGATGGGACCGCGGGTTCGTCCGATATTCACCAAAGAGCCGAACTCTCCGGCCAGGTCGATGAATTCACAAAATGTCTTGTAGAGCTCCGCCCTGTTCTCCTGATTCTCGTCGGTGAAGTGAAGACCGCGGGCTGCGAAGACCTGACCGGAGGAGATGGCACTCACTTCCAACCGGTTCTCCCTGAGCCACTGCCTCAATTCGTGCTTGTTCACTTCATTGGGATTCTTCAGTGCGAGTTCCACCCCGTCATATCCGAGCTCATGAGCCTTGATGATCGACTCCTTCACTCCCCTGAACACAACAAAGGCATTGGGAAGGGCCTCTTTTGAGGCAATGGCTACTGCTAATTTCATGATTTTACTCTTTCCTTGTAAAGCGAAGCAGGACACCTTGGGGCGCCCTGCTTCCGGGTAACAGGCTTACATCTCCTTGATCAGGGAGAGGTCTCCGGTGGCGGCTGCACGAAGCAGCGGCTCCATATAGACGTCCACATCACTGCTGGTCATCGGCACAGGCATGTTCTTCAGCTTCATCTCAAGCTGAGGGTCCTTGGCTGCAGAGAGTGCACGCTCGATGTGCGCATCGGTGAAGCCCTTGAGGTCGGTGAGCTTGGAAGGAGCCTTGATGGACTTGCTGAAGGCGATCATAGCTTCGGCTACGGCCACGGCGAGATCACGGCCTTCAAGGTTCTCAACCGGGGAACCGAACCCGAAGGAAGCGAAGATTGAACCAACAACCTTGAGCTGCTTCTGGATGGCCTTGCTGTAGAGCACCGCATAGTACGGGTTCATGATTCCGCAGGCCGTGCCGTGGCTGACAATGTCGACGAGGGAGAAGCTGGTCAGGTGAGCACCGCTGGTTCCGCCGATCATGATGGCATAGCCGCCGAGGTCGGTGGCAAGGCCGATGGCTTCACGGGCTTGGATGTTCTTCGGATCGTCAACCAGCACCTTGGCATACTGGGCTACCAGGCTGATGGCGCATTCAGCAATCTGCCGGGCTTTCTCATAGGTGGCTTCCTTTGCACCGCAGAACACCTCGAAGGTGTGGGCGATGGCATCGAGGGCCCCGTCGATGGTGACCGATATCGGCATGGAGACGGTGGTCTCGTAGTCGAAGAGGCCTACCGTGGGAATCAATGCATCGTCAACGATCAGCTTCTTCTGCCCGACAACCGGGTCGGTGATGTTGGAATACTTGGTCAGGTGGGCACCGCTGGAAGCGGAAGTCTGGACGGCAATCACCGGAATCAGGGTGGTATTGGTCTTTGCAAGAGCATCACTTACCACGTTGGTCCCGAAGTAGTGGTCGATCTCGGGGGTGACCTTGGACCCAAGGGCTGCCAAGGCATTGGCGGCCTTCACAGCATCGATTGCCGAACCGCCGCCGATGACAACAATGCTGTCCGGCTTGGTGTGCAGGATGTACGACTCAAGACGATAGACGTCCTCACGGGGGGCATTGGGCTTGGCATCGGGGGCGATGACACCACCGGCAAGCTCAACACCGGAGCTCTGCAGGTACGAGACTACACGATCGGCAACAGGCTTCATATAGGTGGTATTGCTGACCACCAGTGCACGCTTGCCGAAAGCTGCAGCGAGAGGACCTACCTGGTCAAGGACACCCAGACCATGGACATAGGAATCCCCTTTCCACTCTTTCAGAAGTTCATAGGCACGTTTCATTTGATCCATTATTATTCTCCTTATTTGCAGAGAGCTCTTGCACGGTTTGCAATGTTCTCTGCGCTTATTCCATACTTTGCCAAGAGCGGCTCATACGGGCCGGACTCGGTAAACGTATCTTCAATTCCAACAG
Organism: Sphaerochaeta sp. UBA5836; assembly: GCF_002432845.1. Lineage (NCBI taxonomy): Bacteria > Pseudomonadati > Spirochaetota > Spirochaetia > Spirochaetales > Sphaerochaetaceae > Sphaerochaeta > Sphaerochaeta sp. UBA5836. Next base: position 16,040 of record NZ_DJGW01000030.1, on the reverse strand, counting down.
CATCAAATTTACAGGATATTCCCTGTTTCATGAAGACCTCGCTGACTGCCGAAAAAAAGCCACCAGCCAGCACATGTTCTTCGGTGCAAAGCAATTTGCCCGTCTTGGCAACGCTCTTGACGACCGGTGCCGGGTCGAACGGCTTGACCATGGGAACACTGAGCACCTCAGCTGTGATGCCTTCCTTGGCAAGCAAGGCGGCCGCTTCCATGGCAAAACTGGCGGTGATGCCGTTTGCAGCGATGGTTACATCGGTACCTTCGACTGCACAGACGGTCCCGATGGCCTCACTTGGAGGCAGGTCCGGCATTGCGTTCCGGTTGAGCCTGATGTAGACAGGCCCCTTTTGCGTCAGGGCATATTCAAGGGCTTTCTCTGCCTGTGCGCTGTCCGAGGGGACGATCACCTGCATGTTCGGAAGGGCGCGCATGATGGCAATGTCGGTGATGGACTGGTGGCTTGCACCGTCGAAGGAGTCCGACAGCCCGCCGTATGCACCTGCAATGATCACCGGAAGGTTGTTGTAGCAGACGGTATTGCGAATCTGGTCGGTTGCCTTGAGAGCAAGGAAAATCGCAAAAGCATTGACAACCGGGTGGTAACCGGCTGTAGCCATACCGGCGGCAATGTCCACCATGTTGGCCTCGGCAACACCTACGTTGAAGAAACGGTCCGGAAACGCCTTGCCGAACAAGGCACTCTTGGTGGAAGAGGATACATCGGCATCCAGGACCACCAACTCAGGATGGGTAGCGCCCAGCTCGGCAAGCTTCTTGCCGAAGGCATCCCGCATGGCAATGCTCATAGTGCAGCCTCCTTCTTGCTCAGATCAGATTTCAGTTCCTCAATACCCTTTGCATAGGAGGCATCATCGATGACAGCCCCATGCCAGGTATTCTTTCCTTCGGTGAAGGAAACACCCTTGCCCTTGACGGTGTCGTAGATGACGGCCTTCGGCCATACATCGTCACTGTCCATCCAGGCAAACGAGTCAAGGATTTCCTTGGTGTCGTGACCGTTGCAAGCCTTTGGGGCAACATTCCAGCCGAAAGCCTTCAGCTTATCGGCAAGCGGTCCGAGAGGCATGATTTCATCCTCGGTTCCATCAAGCTGTACCTTGTTGTAGTCGATCATCAGGACAAAGTGCTCGCTCTTGTACTTGGCGGCACTCATGATGGCTTCCCAGCTCTGTCCTTCGTTCAGGCACCCTTCTCCGCTGATCACATAGGTCCACCAATTCTTCTTGGAAAGTCTTGCTGCAAGAGCCATACCAAGGCCGACTGAAAGCCCATGGCCCAGGGCTCCGGTGGACATATCGACACCGGGAAGCTTGTTCATGCAGGGATGCCCTTGCAGGCGTGAGTCAAGCTTGCGGAACGAAGACAGTTCCTCGACAGGGAAAAATCCGCGGTGGGCGAGAATCGTATACAGATTCATCGACGCATGTCCCTTGGAAAGAATGACTCGGTCACGATCCTCCCACCGAGGGTTGGAGGGATCGATGGAGATGCGGTTGAAGTAGAGGGCGGTTGTCAGTTCTGCACTGGAAGCAGCCCCACCCCAGTGTCCTGTTCCCCTATCGTGCAGGGTATCGAACATAACGATCCTGAAATATGCCGCCAAGGCGGAAAGTTCATCGGCGTTGAACGTTCTGCCCGGCTGGGAGAGCAACTCCTTGATACGTTTACTCATCTAGGAAACTCCTTGTTTTTATCTACATTGTGTACTGTATACAATATAGATATCATGGAGAAAGAATCTTGTCAAAGGGATTCTTGTATGTATCAGAGAATTTATTGAAAAA
>NZ_DJGW01000030.1:10006-14184 GCF_002432845.1 Sphaerochaeta sp. UBA5836 | reverse complement strand
AAAACTTATCCAGTTATTTTTTTGTACACAATTAGATTGACGAAGCAGGAATTTCCTTTTACTCTTAGTGGAGAGTGAATAAGGAGGCATCATATGCCCAAATGTATACAAAACAGCTTATCCGACCAAGTTTATACCATGCTCAAGGACCAGATTCTGTCCGGACAACTGAAGGGGGGGATGAAGATTCCTGAAGAATCGCTGGCTGAACAATTCGGCGTTTCCCGTACTCCCATCCGCGAGGCCATCAGACGCTTGGCTGAGTATGGTTTGGTCACCATCAAACCCAGAAGTCATGCAACCGTATCAGCCATCACCGAGCAGGAAGCAAATGATATCGCCCGTGTTCGTGTCGCCTTGGAGCAGCTTGCCATCGATTCCATCGATGAAGCCTCATATTCCAGAAACGTCAAGGAACTTTCCCGCTATGCAGCCGATTGCCAATACGCCATGGGCATCGGGGACAGGGCGACGGTGTTTGAGCAGGACAGCCTGTTTCACCTGGCCTTGGTCCGTTCATCGGGGAACAGCGCACTCATCAGCATCTGCGAACGCCTGGATGCAAAAATCCAGCAGCTTCGCATCGCCCAGAACCTTCCTGATGACGAGCTCTCCTACTACCTCGGCCAGCATGCACAGATGATGACGCTGCTGAAGAACGGGGATAAGGAAGCCTGCAAGAGAATGCTGTATGAACACATCACCCACGATTTGACCAGCCATGTCGGGAGCCGGAACGCATGAAACGAGAGGAAATAATCATCACCTATGGGTCAAATGCATCGCTGATGACCAAGGCGCTTTTGCAGCGCATCGACTTTGAGGCATTGCTTCCTGACAAACAGGCATCCATTGCACTCAAGCCCAATCTGGTCGTAGCAGTAACAGCCGACAGCGGAGCTACGACCCATCCTGAGATTGTGGTTGCCATCATCGAGCATCTCCAAGGCCTGGGGTATCGCACCATACGCATTGTCGAGAGTGCCTGGGTGGGCGATTCCACCAAAGAGGGATTCCGGGTCAATGGGTACAACCAGATCAGCAAACAGTACAAGGTGCCCTTGGTGGATGTAAAGGATGATGAGTATGTAAAAAAGACAGTGGACGGCATTACCATGGAGGTCAGCAGGACCATCCTTGAGACGGACTTTCTCATCAGCCTCCCTGTACTGAAGGGACACTGCCAGACTGCGATGACCTGTGCCTTGAAGAACATGAAAGGGGTGCTCTCCGATCGTTCAAAACGGCTTTTCCATACTCTCGGTCTCAATCGACCCATAGCCGCCCTGAACAAAGTCAGAGCTGCTGATCTCATCATTGTGGACAGCCTCAACGGCGACCTCGACTTCGAGGAAGGGGGCAATCCGGTTGAGACGAACCGGATGTTCGCATGCCGCGACAGCGTCTTGTGCGACAGCTACGGGGCAAGCCTGATGGGCTTTGAGAATCAGGACATCCCCTATATTGGACTGGCGGAAGGCCTGGGTGTCGGGTCGGCCGACCTCTCCAAGGCCGTACTGGTACAACTCAACGAACCAAGCGACGAGGCTCCGTCCAAACCGAGTGGAAGAGCCAATTATCTTGGCAAATTCACCGAGCCCGACAGTGCATGCTCGGCCTGCTACGGGAATCTCATCCATGCTCTCAAGCGTCTCGATGAGGTGAACCGCCTTAAGAATTTGAAGACACCGATTTGTATCGGCCAAGGCTACAAGGGCAAAACCAACCCTTCCAAGGTTGGGGTGGGAATCTGCACGCGGGGACTTGGGAAAAGCCTCCCCGGGTGTCCCCCGAAGGCTATTGATATGATCAGGTTCATCAAGGAGCTAGAGTAGCGTTCGTGCAAGAGAATCGATGATCGCCCAGTCCTTGGCTGTAATCACAAGGTCTTGAGCCTTGCTGTTCTCCTCGATCTGGTTGGGTTTTCTTGCCCCGCACAGAACGTTCATGGTACCGGTTGCCTGTCTGGTCCATGCAATGACCAGATTTCCCACACGTGTGTTGTAGGTATCTGCCATGGTTTCAAGCGAGGTGAGCAGCGTCATCACCTTGGGCCGGTTCTCCATCTTGTACCAGGCTACCGATGCCTTGGCTGTCCCTACAACATTCTGTGAAAGTGCTGCTTTTCCGGTCAACACACCGCGTTCAAGCGGGCTGTAAGCCTGGAAGGTGATACGGTTCTCTGCACAATAGGAAGCAAGATCGGCTTTATCTCTCCAAAGCATGCTGAAACGCTCCTGCACCAAAGAGGGGGTTCCAAATTTCTGGTACTCCTTCAACTCCTCAAGGCTGACGTTGCAGGCTCCATAGCTGCGGATTTTTCCCTGCTGCTTGAGCAGTTCAAAGACTTCGATGGTCTCTTCAATCGGTGTATGGAACGGAGGAATCGACTGCCAGTGGGTCAACAGCAGATCGATATAGTCGGTCTTGAGCCGCCCAAGGCTCTCTTCCACTTGCTTGATGATACTCTGCTTACCCAGGTTGCGCCGAATTGTGACACCGTCACGGCTTTTATGCACCGACCCTTCATCATCGTTTCCCCAGACCAAACCACATTTGGTGGCCAATACCGCCTGATGGCGTTTGCCTGCCAAGGCATCGCCAAGCAGCTGCTCGCTCAGCCCGTTGCCGTAGGCGGGGGCGGTGTCGATGAAGTTGATGCCAAGCTCGAGAGCGCGGTGTACCGTTTTTACCGCAAGGACGGGATCACTTTCACCCCAACTGTCCCCTCCCCCCATGGCCCAGGTTCCCAGGGCGATGGGAGAGACTTCGATATCGGTGGTGCCCAGTTTCATTGTACGCTCCTCCAGGCAGCCAACAGCGTTCTTTTGGCATTGGCAACAACCAGATCGGCATCCTCCCCTGCTTGGGGTTTCACCTCAAAGGAGAGGATATTCGAGCTGTCTTCAGCCAGATATCCGATGTCCTTCATTTTCTGCAGGAAGGAAGCGAGATACTCGGTGTCGTTCTCACTGCCGGGGTAACCGAAGCGAGGATGGTAGTCGCCATAGCTGGGGTGAGTCGGGTTGCTGATCAGGGTATTTCCAACATGAACATGATGGATGTAGGGAATAATGGGATCCACAGCCTCATCGATGGTCTCCCCAATCATCGGGATATGGGAACAGTCGATCATGATGCCGAAATTGTCATACTCGCTGCACATAGCCTGTGCATACTGTCTGACCAAGGAAGAAGGTCCAAGCAAGGATTTCTTATCGATGGTGTGGTCGAAAACTTCCAGCACCACCGGCATGGTGCCTTTGCTCTTGGCATACGCACATATCTCTTTTGTGCTTGCGAGTAAAGCCTTGAGATAGGCCTGTTCTTTCCCGGCTTCATAGCCGCGGGAAAGGAACTGAAACTCAGAGCATCCCAACTCATATGCTTCATCGATTCCTTCCTTGAGGGCGGAAACAGCTTGTGCCCGTTCGCTCTCATCAAGACTGTTGATATTCAGCTTCCGGGAAAAAAGCAGTGAATGACCGCTGAAGGTAGAAGTGCAGTGAGCGGTTGCCATCATGGCCGAGACTTCGTCTTTCAGACTTGCAAACGGCAAGGAGCCGAGTTCCACGACATTGAAGAAAGGATCGACCAGTATTCTTTTCAGTGATGCCTTGTACTCCTCCTCGCTTTTGAGGCAGCCGGGATAGGCCATCGAAAGCACAATACCAAGGTCGCAGTAGTTGTGGATACTGTCCTTCATGTCACATCTCCTCAAGCATCTGTTTCACTTTCTCACAGCAAAGTATCGGGGAGGCAAGAACCGGAACTCCTGCAATCTCCTGTGCCTGCTGTTGCAGATGACCCATGGAAGCCTGGGCGAGGACAATACAGTCAAAGCCTTTGACCTCTCGGATCATCTCAAGAACAAGACGGTCGTGGGTGGCCATGTCACCGGCACGCATTGCGGTATAGGCAGGTTCATGGTCCTGGGCATCCACTTCAATTTCCACACCGGCAAGGTTTGCTTCCTGCTCCAGCTTTGCAATGGTCGGCTTGAGGGTGCTCATGGCAGTTGCCACAACCTTGATCCGTTTGCCGGTGCGAACCGCCTGCTCGGTCATTGCATCGTCTATTGCAACGACGGGAACGTTGATGAACGGGCGGATGAGCTGCACAGCCGGGGTGAGCGTTGAACATGTGACAACTATCAGGTCGGCCTTGGTGAGTTCACA
>NZ_DJGW01000030.1:0-9962 GCF_002432845.1 Sphaerochaeta sp. UBA5836 | reverse complement strand
GATGCCAGAAACTCATCCAGCAGATTATGTATCTTCAGCGGCTGCCCTACCACCTGCTCCAGCAGCCGGGGAAAACTTGCGAGTACCGGCCGTACCGTATGGACAATTGCAACACGTTTCATATTCTTACCTCATAGTGTATAAAAGGGATGAGGGTGATTATATCCCCCATCCCTTCGAATGCAAACCATCAGATGCTGCTATGCATCCTTATTTCCCGATGGAAGCAAGGTACTCTTTCTGGAACTGCATGCCATAGGCCCTGAAGGTCTCGGAATCCATGTAATCGGGAACCAGCTTCTGCTTCTCGATGTAACCCTTGTTCCAGGTTTCGGTCTCAGAGACTTTCTTGAATACGTTGGTCCAGTAGGCAACTGCTTCAGCGCTCATGGACTTCGGAGCTACGATGGATCTCCAGTTGGGAACCTCGACGTTCTTGTATCCGAACTCACTGAGGGTGGGAGCAGAATTGAGGTTGCCGGGGAAGCGACTGGTGGAAAGAGCCAGGATCGGCTTGATCTTGCCGGCTTCGACATACTGGGAAGCAGCAGCAGGCTTGGAGATCAAAAGGTCGAAGTGACCACCCAGGATGGCGGTGATGGCGCCGCTGGTTGCGTCGTGGGCGATGTAAGAGAACTGGTCCTCGGTTACGCCGATTTCCTTGATCAAGGCGGCATGACAAGCGATGTCGTCACCCTTGGAACCACCAAGCACGATTCTCTCGCCTCTCTTGAGGGCAGCCAATACTTCCTCAAAGCTCTTGTACTTGGAGTACTCGCCGATGAAGATCAGGTGCTTGTCAACAGCCATGTGGGCGATGGGCTGGAAGTTCTCAAAGCGATTGGAGGTGTTCTTCAACATCGGCATGAGGTCGCCGCTGTTAAAAGTGAGCAGGGTATGGTCGGCCTGTACACCGGCCTTGATCTGGGAAACCAAGAGGCGGCCTACCTCACCGGCGCCGTCGGTCTTGTACTGGACAACAACGTTCTGGCCGTTGAGCAGGTTCTCGGCAACAGCGATATCAATGATGGTGCGGGTGAAAATATCAGAACCACCACCGGGGGAGCTGGTTACATACCAATCGATGTTCTTGGAAGGGGTGAATGTCTTTGCAGCACCGGCAGCCTCAGTCTGGCCGGCAGCGAATACGGACATGCTTGCGAGCAGCAGAACGCCAAGCAGAATAGCAAGTTTTTTCATAGTCTTATCTCCTATTGTTTCTTTCAGGACACCTGTCCTGGAATTTCCATTTCATTCCAACTCGTATGAGCCGGATCACTTCTTTTTCGATACTCCCGCTTTCCTCAAGATAAACTTGATGACAGGGGTGAGCACGATGGCAAACAGAACGAGCAGCAGGAATGCGGAAATCGGCTTATCGAAGAAGATGTCCAGTTTTCCATTGCTGATGATGAAGGCCTTTCTCATATTCGACTCAAGCAGCGGGGCAAGTACGAAGGCAAGCAGCATCGGGGCGACGCCGTAGCCGTTGCGGTCGAGAATGTAGCCGAATACGCCTGAAAGGAACATGATGATCACCCCGTACATCGAGTTGGACGTACTATAACCGCCAACTACACAGACAACGGTGATGATCGGGATCAACATACGCACCGGTACGGTCAGGATCTGGATCAAGAAGGGGATGATACCCACTGCAATGATAAGGGTCAGGATGTTCGCAAGGAACAGGCTGGCGATCAAGCCCCAGGCGAAGTCAGGGTTGGTGGTGAAGAGCAGCGGGCCAGGATTCAGCCCCCACATCATAAGACCACCGAGCAGAACAGCACCGGTACCTGATCCGGGAATACCCAAGGCAAGCAATGGAGCAAAAGCACCTGCCGCCGCTGCATTGTTGGCAGACTCACATGCGGCAATTCCTTCGATGGCACCGGTTCCAAGGGGTTCTTCACTCTTGAAGGTTTTCTGCATGGCATACCCAAGGAAGGCTCCGGTAGTTGCACCGGCTCCCGGCAGTACTCCGACGAAGGTTCCCATGAAACCGCTTCTGATAGCAGGAGGCAGCAACCTTTTGAAATCATGGGCGGTAAGTAAAGAGCCCTTGATTGTAAGCTTCTGATTGAGGTTCGCCTCAACCTTCTTGTTACGCTCCTCCATCAGCTTGAGCACTTGGCTGAAGCCTACTGTACCGATGACGAACGGAGTGAAGGGAATACCNNCCCAATAGATAGATGTTGCCGAAATCAAACCGAGGACTTCCTGTCAAGGTGTCCATACCCATGGATGCAAGCAGGACACCAACCAAGGAAAGGACGACACCCTTGGTCGGGCTCTCTCCAACCAGCCAACCGATCGAAGTCATGGCTACGAGCAACAGGGAGGTCATTTCGGCAGGGCCGAACTTCAGGCCAAGGTCGGCGAGCAGCGGTCCCATGAAGGTAAGAATAAGCATCCCGATCAAGCCGCCGATGAAGGACGACGAGTTGGCAGTAAACAGGGCTTGACCAGGACGATTTCGTTTGGTAGCCATCGGATATCCATCCAAGGCGGTCATGACTGCAGGAGAGTCGCCGGGGATGTTCAGCAGGATGGCGCTGAAGGAACCGCCGTACATGTTGGCATAGTACAGGGAGCCGAGCATGATGATTGCGGTAGTGGGATTGAACTTATACGTAAGGGGCAGCAATAAGGCAACTCCTGCCAATGACCCGATTCCTGGCATTGCACCCACGATCAAGCCCAGAATGGCACCGAGCAGGGTAACCATTACATTTTCCAAGGTAAGGACTACTGAAAAGCCCATAAACAACATTTGCAGATTTTCCATAGTTTGCCTCTCAGTATGCAATAAGGTTGTAGATGAAGCCCTTGGGGAAGGGAACCCCGAGCCACATCACAAACGCACCGATTACAATTGCCATAATCACGGCAAACCCGATCAGAGTTGCTTTCCAGCTGAATTTCTCAAACCAGCGGAGCCAAAGCAACACAAAGAGTGCCAGGCTTGGAAGCATGCCGATTACCAGCGTGGAGAGCATGATGGCTACAACACCGAGGGCGGGGTACCAGTTCTCGACCGGAAAGCCCGGGCTCTCCTCCTTCAACGACCCAATGAAGGCCAGAACACTCAAGGCGAGTAATAAAAATCCGATGATGGTTGGGAAAAAGCCTGGGAGTGGTCCCCTGACCTCATGCATGAATCCATACTTGGTTATCCCGAAATAGATAAACACAATTGCAATAATTGCAGTCACTATCGGGATTAACATCTTGCTTGTAATTTTTTTCGTCTGCATATTCTCCTAGCTCCTCATGCCTGCTTCTGCAAGTGGACAGCCATGCGGGAAGCCATCTTGACTGCATTCTCGAATGCACTGGTCTTCACGATGCCCTTCCCTGCAATATCATAGGCCGTACCATGGGCACACGTCACTATGGGGGCGGGGAGTCCGCCGGCAATGGTGATGCCTTCATCGAAGCCGCGCAGTTTCAGGGCAATCTGGCCCTGGTCGTGATACATCGTCACCACTCCATCGAACTCGCCGCGGAAGGCCTTGATGAAGGTGATGTCACTGGGATAGGGACCGGATGCATCGATCCCCATCTCTCTTGCCTTGGCAATAGCGGGTTCAATGACATCAATTTCCTCACGCCCGCACAGGCCATGCTCGCCGGCATGGGGGTTCAGGGCAGCTAGTGCAAGCCGTGGCTTTGCAATGCCACTGTTCTTCAGGGATGCGTCTGCCAGTCGCACTGCACGAAGGATTCTATCAACGGTGAGGTTCTTGCTGACTTCGGCAATCGGGATATGGCTGGTGGTTCTGGTGGTCCACAGGTCCCCAAGCACGTTGATCTCCCCAAAGGGTTCGGTATGGTTGAAGAGCTGGGCAAGATAGTGATGTTCGCTTTCCAGCTCACATCCGGCTTCCTTCATGCCTGCCTTGTTGAAGGGAGCGAAGCAGAAGCCTTCAATTTTTTTGGCCTTATAGAGCTCAACACCAAGTTTCAATCCATGCAGGTTTGCTTTTCCTGCTTCAATGGTCAGCTGTCCAAACACAACCTTTTGGGGATCCTGATCGTGTTGGTCAAGAACAGCCAAATTACCGTTCCAATCAATCTGGTCGATATCAGAAACCATTTGCAAGGGTACTGAGGAACCAATGACACCAAATGCACGCTCAAGGATTCGTACGTCTCCGATGATGACAGGTCTGCAATAGGCGGCAAAAAAATTCTGCACTGCAAGCTTTGCAATGATCTCCGGGCCTACTCCAGCTCCGTCCCCAATCAAAATTCCCAATATAGGTTTATTCATGAAAGACTCCCTTTTCAAACAGACAGGGCGCAAACAGAGTGAGCCCGTACCAACGATAGGGCAACTTGCGTGCCAACTTTATTGTATTGTATACAATTTTGATTTTCTTATGCTTTTGTATACAAGTATTTTGTGGTTAAGGAACCAAATACGAAACTGTGAGCATAAGTTTCGCATAAAAATTGGGTTGTGGTAGATACTTGTTTCATTGTTTCAATATTTTGTTACATGTTTCATTTGAAACATCAATGCAACATGCACGCATCCAACATAATTCGTTCTTATTGCTCGAGTGCAGTGAATTTACGCCACAGCGTCGTCCTGCTCATACCCATCTGCCTGGCAAATACATCCCGGCTCAAACCACTGGCAAGAAATTGCTGATAGAGCTCTTCATCCGATATCTTGGGCTTACGTCGAACCTGCCTCTGGGGCTCATCATGCATCTGCAGACTGGTAGAGCCTATGTCGAGCAGATCAATCTCCTTGACGGTGACGACATCGGATGTATTCAGGATGGCAAGCCGTTCTGCAGCATTTCTCAATTCACGGATGTTCCCCGGCCAGGAGAAGGCATTGAGCGCGGCTATTGCTTGATCGGTGAGCAACGGTTCTTTCAAGCCGTGCCTTCTGCAGTATTGCTGAACGAAATGCCTGAATAAAATGCCGATATCCTCTTGGCGGTTTCGCAGGGGTATCAACTGCAGGCTCAACAGGCTGATTCTATAGAAGAGGTCGAGACGGAACGTCCCTTCCCTCACCTTCTCGATGATGGTATTGTTTGCGGCACTTATTATTCGTACATCAACAGGAATAACCGTGTCGGCACCAATCTTTCGGACCTCGCGTTCCTGCAGGACCCGCAAGAGCTTCGCCTGCACGACGATCGGCATCTCGGCAATTTCATCGAGAAAGAGTGTTCCCTTGTGTGCAAGCTCAAAAAGTCCGGGCTTGCCCCCCTTCGCCGCTCCGGTGAAGGCACCGTCGGTGTAGCCGAACAGCTCGCTTTCAAGCAATTGTTCGGGCAGGGCTGCACAGTTTACAGCAACAAAGGGCTCTTTCGCCCGAGGGGAGGCGTTGTGGATGCTTTGGGCAAACAACTCCTTGCCGGTTCCTGTCTCACCGAGAAGCAACACGGTTCCAGGAACCTGGCTGAAGCGCTTGGCCTTCTCAACCAAGGCCAGCATATGGGGATTCCGGGTAACGATGTCAGAGAAACTATACCGGGCGATCAAGCCCTTCCGGTTCAGCTCGGTTCGAATCTTGTGCTCTGTCCGTCGGATGGCCTCTGCATTCTGGAATGTATAGAGGAAGCCCGCTTTCTTGTCATCCATGCTGATCGGCTGCTGGGTGACCAGGCACTGTTGTCCATTGATGGTTACCAGCTCTTCCTTCGGGCTGCCGGAATTGAACGCTTCGGCCCACCTGCTGGAAAAGTACACTTTTTCAACCGGGAGGCCCTCCAAAGGACTCTTGGCGAACAAGTTTTCAGCCTGCCGGTTCCCTGCAATGATCTGACCATTGCTGTTTATGGCAAGCAAGGCATACGTTGCGTTGTTCAGCAGGGTTCCCAGAAGGTTCCCCCTGGTCTGTGCCCGCTCCAGCGAACGGGCGGCCGCTGCGGCCTCATTGACTGCATGTACCACCGCTTGGTATCCAGTCTTGACATGGATGAAAGAAAGGTTGCGTTCCTCGCAGATCCTGCACATGGTCAGGCCCCCGACGAAGATGGTGCATCCCAGCTTCTGCAACGTAGAAACACCTTCGAGAACATCGTTTTGGTCGGTTACCTGGAACACGGAGACATCGCGGCCCACCAGCGTGCTCAGCTCATCCTGCCCGCACAACTGCTCGTTGGAGATCAGGCCGATACGACCGCCATTTGAGACGGCTTTCGCTTGGGAAAGAGCGGAAAGCAGATCGGCATTGCTCCAGTTGATGGGAACCACGTGCACGGAAGGCTTTTGCAAGGCGATTGCAGAAGCCGTGATGCCTCGAGCCACAATAATATCGGCATCAAGAGGCTGGATTACCTGGGGATCAGTTCCGAAAATATGCGTAGTGCTTACTGACAAGTCTTGGAGGTCGATGGTGTGAAGGACCTCTTCGAAAGCCTGTTGAAGTTCAAGATAGGGTACAACAATCAATATCTTTATCACTACGTTGCTCCGCTGTCCAGTGTAGCATGGACTGCCATTCTTTACAAAGCTTGCCGACTCTTGGTATTGTCGGCTATGACATATACACCCATTCTGCAATACCTGCTTCTGGCGCTTCTGGCTGTTGTAACCATTTTCAACTTCTATGCATTGACAATCGGCAAGAAGAAGAGGAATCGGGCAAAGGCAAATTATCAACAGACACTGCGCTCGCTTGAGCAGAAAGCCTTCGAACTCATGCAACAACACAAACTGGAGTTTGATATTAAACAGGGGTATATCAATGACCTGAACGACGGTATCCTGCTCACTTTCGATACCAAGAAACGCATGGTTGCAGTGGTGCTCAAGGATGCCGAATACCTGTTTGGATACGATGAGTTCATCAGCTGCAACCAGTACTACGAGACGTTGGAGAACAACAAAATCTCCAACATCACCGTAGAGATCGAAACGAAGGACAGCATCATCAGCCTGCTCTTCGGTTCAAAAGCCTGGAAACCCAAGTCCTACCTTGGCAAGTTCCTGCTCTCGGACTCCAAGGAATTCTGCACCTTGCTGGAGCGTTATTGCCTTGGCAAGGAAGCTAGTTCATCTTCGGCTGATCAATGATGTGCACATCAAGCTGATTGAACGGAACAGATAGCCCTGCTTCAGCAAGGCGTTGAAGTATTTCACCATTGAACCGCCAATACACCTTCCAATAGTCAGCCGGCTTGGTCCAGGGACGGACTACAAAGTCGATTGAGGAAGTGTTGAGTTTGTTTACTTCAATGACCGGCGCAGGCTCGCAAAGCACTTCTGGGTAGGAATCGAGAATGTTCTTGATCACCTGCTTGGCCAGGGCGAGATCTGCCTGATAAGAAACACTGACTGCAAGTTCCACCCTTCTCCGCTCGATGTTCGAGTAGTTGACGATGGGGTTGCTCCAGACCAGCTTGTTGGACATCGTGATTTTCTTGTTGTCGGGGGTTGAGAGGATGACACAAATCATATCCATGTCGGTGACCGTTCCGCTGAAGGATCCCGTCTCGATGTAGTCCCCGATCCTGAAGGGAGCGTTGATGACGATCATCACCCCGCTGAGCAGGTTGCCGATGGTCTCCTGGAAGGCGAAGCCAAGAATGACACCGGTGATTCCCAGTCCGGCAAGCACCGGTCCCATGTCCAGGCCCATGTGTTGCAAAAAGGCTACTATCAGGAAAATCCAACCGATGATGTTGACCAGCTGCAGGATGAAACGGGCCATCAGGTCATTGATCTTCTTCGCCCGTGCAAGCGAGCGTTTCAGAATCCGGGTCAGCCATATGATGAGAATCTTACCGACCAAGACCATGAGCAGGCCGGTTCCCAAGGTAATCAGAAACGATACCGGCCCAAGCTGTGTCCATACGTCGATCTTATGCATGAGCTGTCCAAAGAACGAATCAGAAACAGCCGCCTCACTGCTTAGTGCCATGATTGCTGGGTGCATATATACACATCCTTGTTGAGAATAGATACTGAGAACCTACCATCAGGGCACAAAAAAGGCAAGGTAAAGAAATGATCTTCACCCTGCCCGATTCAATTGGATTACTTGCTGAGCAGACTGTGCAGCTTCTTGGTGAAAGCAACCGGGTCCTTGGGCATGACACCCTCGGCAAGCAGTGCCTGGTCAAGCAACACCGAACAAAGATCCTCGATGTACTGATCGTCGTCGCTTGCATCGATTTTCTTGATCATGGGGTCTTCAACGTTGATTTCCAGGATGGGTTTCACATCCTCGAAGTCGTCTTGTCCCATGCTCTTGAGAATCTGCTGCATCTGCACCGAAGGATCGTTCTCATCCACAACCACCACCGCAGGTGATTCAACAAGACGGGAGGAGACCACTACATCCTTGACCTTGTCGCCGAGAGCCTTCTTGATCTTCTTGACCAGGCTCTTTGCCTCCTTGGTCTTTTCGGCATCCTTCTCTTCTTTCAGGTCATCCACTGCACCACTCTTGTTGATGGCCTTCAGCGGCAACTCCTTGTACGTTCCAATCGACCCGACAACGATATCGTCGATGTCGTCGCTCATGATCAGGACCTCGAAGCCTTTCTTGCGATAGGACTCGAGCAAGGGACTTGCCTTGAGAGTCGACTCCTTTCCTCCGGTGATGTAATAGATCGACTTCTGGTCGGCGGGCATCCGCTCCTTGTAGGAAGCAAGACTGACATACCCTTCCTGCGACGAGGACTTGAAGCGAACCAGCTCAAGCAGTGCATCGCGGTTGGCGTAGTCCGAATAGAGGCCTTCCTTGAGCGGACGATTGAACTGCTCGATGAACTTGGTGTAGAGCTCGGGGTTCTGTTCGCTGATTTTCTGGAATTCACCCAACAGCTTCTTCACCGAAGCATTGCGGATGGCGCTCATGACCCTGTTCTGCTGCAAAATCTCACGGCTTACGTTCAGCGGGAGGTCCTCGCTATCGATGATACCCCGGACAAAACGCAGATAGGTGGGAAGCAGTTCCTTGTCGTCATCGGTGATATACACACGCTTCACATAGAGCTTCACGCCCGGACGATAATCGGCATGGTACAGGTCAAACGGTGCCTTGGAGGGGATGAAGAACAGGGTTGTGTACTCGGTGGCTCCTTCTGCTCGTGTATGAACATAGAAAAGGGGGTCTTCGCTGTCGTAGGTCAACTGTTTGTAGAACTCCTTGTACTGCTCATCGGTGAGTTCACTCTTGCTGCGCCTCCACAAGGCCGAAGAGCTGTTGATCTGCTCCACCTTGTGCTCGACTTTCTTTACCGCCTTCCCATCCTTGTCCTTCTTCTTGTCGTCATAGGTTGTCTGGTCATAGGAGAGGAAAATCGGATAGGCGATGTGATCACTGTACTTCTTCACCAGCTGCTCGATCTGCCAACGGTTGGCATACTCATTGCCTTCCTCGTTCAGATAGAGCGTGATGGTAGTTCCATGACCATCCCGGACAGCTTCCTCGAGCGTGTAGCTGCCTTTACCTGTGCTGCTCCACTTCCAAGCCTGCTCTTCACCGGCCTTGAGACTGATCACCTCAACCTTTTCGGCCACCATGAATGCACTATAGAAACCTACACCGAACTGACCGATCAGGTTGCTGTCCTTCTTCTGTTCTTCGGTCAAGGAAGCGAGGAACTTCTTGGTGCCGCTTGAGGCAATGGTTCCCAAGTTGTCACTCAGGTCGTCATGGTTCATTCCCAATCCGTTGTCGCTGATGGTCAACGTGCGCTTGTCGCCCTCTTCAGTGAAGGAGATGTCGATTCGCGGATCGAAGGAGAGACCCTTGAATTTTTCATCGGTCAAGGTGAGGTACTTTAGTTTGTCCAGTGCATCGGACGAGTTGGACACCAACTCGCGAAGGAATATTTCCTTGTGTGAGTAGAGCGAGTGGATGATGAGCTGAAGCAGCTCCGACACTTCAGTCTTAAACTTCTTTTGTTCCATTGTAGTTTCATGCCTCCAAAAGGATATAAGCAAACATACTGATTTTTCATGCCATCGGCAATTGTCCT
>NZ_DJGW01000013.1:0-5275 GCF_002432845.1 Sphaerochaeta sp. UBA5836 | reverse complement strand
GCACCCTGAACATTGCTTGACACTCATCAATAAAAGGTGGAGTATAGGGGCGGTATTGTTCGAATTCAAGTAAGGAAGTATCAAGGTGCGTAGCGATATAATCAACGAGGTATTGTCGGTTGAGGATAGAGCGCAGAAGATCATAAGAGACGCCGAACGTACAGCAAGAGACTATATCACCGACGCCCAGACCCAAGCCAATGAACTTGTTCGATCCTCAATCAAGCAGGAACGGGAGCGTTGTAATGCCCTGCTGCAGCAAGCTGAAGCTGATGCCGCTTTGAGACTCTCTGAATTTGAGGCAGGTTTGCAACGTGTTGAGACGCTGCAAGCGGATGAACTTGATCGTATTGCCCGAGCCGTCGTCGAGAAGGTGTGCAAAACCGATCTAGAAAGTTATCTGGAACTGCAATGAGCAGGAACCCTGTATCCGTATATGGATTCATCAATGCCAAGCTTCGGGCAAAGATTGGCTTGATGCGTCAGGACCACCTCATAGAATCTCTTCTCAGGTCGGTCTCCCTTGTAGAGGCTGTAGGTGTTTTGCGGGACAGCCGATACCGTGAGGTAGCTCATGCCTATGACCAAACCGGTGATTTACAGCAGATGGAGTTGGTTCTCCTGCAACAAGAAATCGAGATGTATCGGGAAGTGCAAAAGTACCTGGAAGGCAGTCCTGCAACCTTCGTCCAGCACCTGTTGGGCAAGATTGAAATAGATAATCTGAAGAACGCCATCAGGCTTTGGTACAGCAGTATCATCAGACACCGCCCGATCAGGCATAGAAGCGGGTACCTGTTCAAAGAGGTCATCCTGCATCCAATCGATTGGACCGCCCTGATCAATGCAACCGGTTGGGATGCTGTACTGAACGCAGTCAAAGAAACCCCGTATTGGGATGTTTTGAAAACTTTTACAGGACAAGCCCTGGAGCAGGACGGATTGTTTGTGATGGAAAGTGAGCTTGACCGGCTTTGGTATGCATCCTTGATGCAAAGCTGCAAGGACTTGTCCAGACAGGATAGGGAAGTGGCCACTTCGATCTTCCTGTTGGAAATTGATCTGCGAAACCTTACCATCCTGGTTCGCCACGGTGGATATCACCACATGGATGCCGACAAGCTGAGAAAGTTGCTGCTTCCCTGGGGCAGTGTGTTTACAAGCTCCGAAACCCAAAAATTCCTTGCCCAAAAGAGCGAGGATCGGAACCCTCTCTCCATTATCAACCGGCATTTTCCGGGACTCGAAGAGACACAGGTGCAAAAGAATCGGTTGGGTATACATTCAGATGAGGCGAGTGTGCTGGAGAACCTCAAGATTGAGGGGTATTTGGCGACCCGACGACAGGCGCTCTACCAGAAAATGCTGGCAACCGATCCTTTCACAATCGGGCTCAGCTTGGCTTACTTCTTTCTATGCAAGGAAGAGACAGCTATGATCAGGGCGATTTTAAACGGAAAATATTACGGGTATGAAGAGGAATACATCAGGGGGGTGTTGGGATGAACTTGTTCACAAGGCCGATGAAATTGCTGACAGCCGTCGTACTGGAACAGACCAGTGAGGCGGTGGTTAAGGCACTGCTCGAGTTGGGTGTGCTTGATTTTGTCCATATCAACAAGCTTGACCCCCAACAGATGGAGAAGCTGTCAAGCCGACCCAGCTCTGTCAATAGGGCGAACCTGGAAGAGATGCGAAAGCGTGTCGAAGCCTTGCTGAAGCAAGGACACTTGGATGTTCCCACCAGTGAAGTGCTCGATGTCAAGAAATTGGAAAAGCCACAGCTTGAAGAGTACAAGCGAATCCTGGACGACCTTACCTCCGACCTGCTCTCCTTGAAGGAAAAGCAGAAGGAGAGCAACCAGCAGCTGATGGGCATCGAAGAGATGAGACGGTACATCGCCGAAGAAAAAGGTGAGTATCTGGATTTGCGGGTGGGGGAAATCACGCATGGTAAATCCGAAGACTTGAGTGGCAAGCTTGCAGTCTATGGTGGACTCTTGGATAGGGTTCCCGACAGCGAGAAATGGATATGCCTGACTCTTCGTCGCGATGTCTCGCAAGTCGATCCGCTGCTTGAGAAGTTCGGCTGGGTCGAATCCAGTGACGTGGAGTTGCAAAGAAAAGCCATCTCCTTGATAAAAGGCAGGCTGGAAGCTGAACATCAGAAGGCGCTGAAGAGCAGGACAGAGGTCGAACAAGCTGTCGATGCGGTGGTGAAACAACAGCAAAGTCAGCTGTTTGCCATTTGGTCGAATCTGCGTCTCAATGAATTATGTGACCAGATTCGTTCCTACTTTGCCTATACAAGAAATACCACCTTGTTTTCGGGGTGGGTTCCCTCAGACCAGGCTGACCAGGTCAGGTCTGCAATTATGGAGGCCAGTGAAGGGCAGTGCGTCATCGAATGGACGAATGCCACCGAGGTGCCCCGCCAGGAAGTGCCTGTTGCCATCGCATCACCCAAAGCGCTCAAACCCTTCCAGAATATCGTCAACAACTACAGCACGCCCGAGTATGGTACGGTAAACCCCACAATTTTTGTCATGATTGCCTACCTGTCGATGTTCGGCCTGATGTTTGCCGATGTAGGCCAAGGGTTTGTGCTCTTGCTTGTGGGCTTGCTCGGCTCACGCTCGTACAAGAAAAATCCTCTCAAGCCGGATGGGATGCTCAGCCGCAACGTTACATCGCTGTTGGTCTATCTCGGACTTTCCTCCATGGTCTTCGGGGTGCTGTTCGGTTCGTACTTTGGATTGGGCCTTTTCCCTGCGCTCTGGTTCAACTATGAAGCTGCAGTTGCCGGACATGCTGAAGGATCGCTGATACACGATGTGTATGGGATTTTGGGCATCACCATCAAGTTCGGCATCATCATCATCTATACCGGCCTTGTTCTCAACTGGGTCAACCTTATTCGCAAACGCTCCTATTTGACTCTTTTCTTGGACAAGAACGGTTTGGTTGGTGGCTTGCTGTTCGCAGTGGGTCTGTATATGGGCTTCGGTTTTGTAGAAAACGGGTATCGAGAGTTCCCCCAAACAAGCTGGGTCGCTCCGGTGGTGACCGTTTGTCTGATTCTGCTCTTCGCCCGTGGCTTTCTCTCGTATTTCCTCTCGGTTCGAAAGGGAGGACCGAAACACGAACCGGGCAAGCTCATCCTCGATTCCGTCATGGAATGGCTGGTTGATGTACTGGAAATCTTTACCGGGTATATGTCCAACACCCTCTCCTTCATGCGGGTAGCCGGTTTGGGCATCGCACACGCATCGCTGATGGAGTCTTTCAAAATGCTTTCGTCCCTGGTTGATGGGTTTGGCGGGATTGCCATCTTCATCCTCGGCAATGTCCTGGTGATTGTGTTGGAAGGCTTGAGTGCAGGCATTCAGTCACTCCGTTTGAACTATTATGAATTCTTCTCAAGGTATTTTACCGGCAAGGGGATTGCGTATGAGCCGGTGGGGCTCAACTCAGTTTCTTCCGAGAAGAGATAGAGATTTTTTTTAGGAGGGTCACAGTATGACCAACATCGAATTTAGAAGAAAAGTATCGATGACCTTCGTTGCAACAGCTCTTGTGTTGCTTGCATCCGCCTTTGTTTTCGCCCCCGGTGCCTATGCTGCAACAACTGAAGCTGCGCAGGACGGTGATTACAACCTTGCCCTGGTTTGCTTCAGTGCTGCTCTTGCTTTTGCAGTTGGAGCTCTTGCAGCAGGCATGGCAATCGGAAAGGTAGGCAGCGCTGCAATGGGAGCAATCAGTGAAAGGCCGGAAATAGCAAGCCAGGCATTGATTTTCATCGCCCTTGCCGAAGGTTTGGTGGTATTCGGTTTCATCACCAGCCTGATGATTCTCGGAAAGGTATAATGCATGAAATATTTTGTCATCGGTGACGAAGATACCGTCTTGGGATTCTCCCTCGTCGGTGTCTTCGGCATGCAGGCGACAACAGCACAGCAGGCTATGCAAGCTTGGGACAAGGCACTGGAAAATCCGGAACATGGCATTATCATCATAACGGATGAGGTTGCTGATTTAATCCGTCCCGTAGTCAACCGGTACCTTTTTAGTGAAACGTTCCCGCTTGTGGTGGAGATTCCGTCTCCAAACTCCAAGCAGGGGCCTCCGGATTTGCGTGCCCTGGTCAACCAAGCGATCGGGGTCTCGTTATAGGAAGATAGTATGGAAACAACCGACAGTCGCCTGCTTACCGGTATTCTTGAGCAAGCCGACCAGGCTGCCAAAAAGAAGTTGCAGGAAGCAAAGGAACAGGCATCGGCCATTCTCAAAGATGCTGAAAAGCGAGCTGAGTCAGAAAAGGAAGCAGAGCGGCGGGCCCTCGAGCACAAGTTGAGGCAGATAGAGCTTCGTCTCCAGGCAAACATGACCAGTGCAAAGCGCAAGGCCGTTCTTCGCCAAGGGGATGACCGGTATCAAGAAGTGCTTTCCAGGGTGCTCTCGATGCTTGATGCCAAAACCATTGCTCCCTACCTTCCCCAGTGGATTGCTGAAGCAGCCTTGGGCCTGGACCTGAAGGAAGCAAAGGTTGCGTACAGCAACCAGTGTCCTGTAACTGAAGCGCAGCTTGAGACTGCAGCTGAAATTATCAAGAAAGTTACCGGCAGCAGCATTATCTTGCATCTCGAGAGTAAACCCATTCGCGGTCTTGGGGTTGTTGTCTCTTCGTTGGACGGCATGGTTTCGTTCAACAATCAGGTCGAGATCCGTCTCAGACGACTTGACCGCGTAGTTAGGGCTATGATTCAGGAACATACATGAAAGAGAGAATTATTGGACGCGTCAAACGAGTAAACGGACCGATTCTCATTGTCAAGGATATCAAGGATGCCATGATGATGGAATTGGTGCGAATCGGCGAGCAGCAATTGGTCGGAGAAGTGGTCAAACTCTATGATGGGTTGGCGACGGTTCAGGTCTATGAGGATGCCACCGGTATTTGCCCGGGCGACAATGTCTATGGAAGCGGTATGAGCTTGTCCGTCGAGCTTGCACCCGGACTTATTGGAACCATCTATGACGGGATACAGCGCCCCTTGGAACAGCTGATGGCAGCCAGTGGAGCCTTCATCTCCCGCGGCTTGACTTTCGATGCTGTCAGTCATCAAAAGCGTTGGAACTTTACTCCTTCAATCGAGGCAGGCGCCACCGTTACGGCGGGACAGATTCTTGGCACAGTCCAGGAGACCAGCAGGATCGAGCATAGGATTCTTGTTCCTGTGCACATCAAGAGCGCAGTGGTCAGTGAAATTGTCGA
>NZ_DJGW01000071.1:7007-10036 GCF_002432845.1 Sphaerochaeta sp. UBA5836 | reverse complement strand
ATTGATAAAATTTTCTCTGTGTTTAAAAGCAGAAGCATAAAAGAAAGGATAAAGATTTCGTATGTGATCATCATCCTACTGATGATAACACCTCCGGTTATCACGATTGTTTCGTTTGTTGTCCAAATGGGTCGCTACGACCTCATCATAACCAATGTCAGCAAGGCAAACCGTCTGAATCAGACGGTAAAGATGGATATCTCCAACGAGATCTGGGATATCGTCGCCGGAAACAAGAAGTTCGATGAAGGCAGGCAGTACGACATTATTGACGGGATCAACGAAAGCCTGAATGACATCATGAGGACGACCGAGGAGCGGGAGAACCGGCAGATGCTTGAGGTTGCCGGTCGTGCGGTCGATACGCTGAAGCGCAACGTAGACCGGTTGGGAACTCAGATGGCGAACCATGCTCCGGTGAGTGAAAATGAGGAAAGCCTTGATGAAATCCGCGGGGTTTCGGCCCTCATCTCCGACATCCTTCAGGACTTCATCGTACGGGTTATTGAGTCGGCGACGATAACAAACGAGCACCACAGGCAAATTACGTTCGTCCTTACCGTCATCCAGATTTTTACCGTACTGTTTGTCACCATCTTCGCCATCTTTACCCAGCGTTCGGTGACAGCCAGCATCAACAATCCCATCAAAAGGCTCGAGAACCTTTCAAAAAGGATTGCAGAGGGAGATTTCTCTGTCAGGGTGAAACTTCCTCAGGTAAGCGAGCTTGACGGCCTTACTGAAAACCTGAACATCATGGCGGTCAAAATCCAAGAATTAATCGCAGAGAATGTCAAAGAGCAGCAAAACCTTCAGAAATCGGAGATGAAAGCCCTTCAAGCCCAGATCACCCCGCATTTTCTCTACAACACATTCGATACAATCGTCTGGCTTGCCGAAGAGAAGAAGAATGATCAGGTCATCGACATCACCCGTGCATTTTCAAGCTTCTTTAGAATATCCCTGAACAAGGGCAAGGATTTCTTGACGGTCAGCGAGGAGTTTGAACATGTGAAAAGCTATCTGACCATTCAGAAAATCAGATACCGCGACATCCTGGATTATGAGATCGAGTACCAGAGCGAGATGGCGGACTGCCAAATATTGAAACTGGTGCTCCAGCCTCTTGTTGAAAACGCATTGTACCACGGGATCAAGAATAAACGGGGTCGCGGATTACTGCAGGTGAAGGGATGGCGTGAGAACAATCGCCTGCATTTCTCCGTGCAAGACAACGGAATTGGAATGACGGAAGAAAAGCTTGCGAACATCATGAAACAGATCAACGGTTCGGCCGATCCCGAGGATTTGAACAATGTCTATGGACTGTATAATGTCAACAAAAGGCTGGAGCTGTATTATGATACCAGCACGAAGCTGGTGATCACAAGTCAGTATAAAGCGGGTACTACGGTATATTTCAGCGTACCAGAGGTTTTATCCAATGTATAAGGTGTTCATTGCAGAAGATGAGATAGTAGTACGGGAAGGGCTGCGCAACAGCATACAGTCGGGATCAGGGCCGTTTGTCCTGGTTGGCGAAGCTTCGGACGGCGAGATGGCCTTGTCGATCATGAAGGATGTGAAACCCGACATCCTGATCACCGATATCAGGATGCCGTTTGTCGATGGGCTCAGCCTCTCCCGGATTATCAAGAAAATTCTTCCCTGGATAAAAATTATCATCATCTCAGGCCATGACGAATTTCAGTACGCTCAAGAGGCCATATCGATCGGTGTTGACGAATACATTCTCAAGCCTGTTTCCGCCTCTGGCATGCTGGCAATCCTCAACAAGCTGGTGGATAGGATTGAACAGGAGAAAATGCATCTTTCAAGCATAGAGAACCTGAAACAACAGGCCCGGTCCAATTCGGACCTGATCAGGGAACGCTGGCTGTGCGACCTGGTGACCGGTATTGTCAGGACGGAGGATGCGCTTGAGAAAGCCGGGGATATGGGACTCGATCTCATCGCCCATGGGTATCTTGTTGCAATCATCAAGCTGTCCATCTCCACCGAGAACTATGCTGAAATGATTACCGCCAAGCTCCACATCAACAGCCTGATCGACAACCAGGAAGAGGTGTTGTGCTTCTCGCAAAGCAGGGACT
This sequence comes from Sphaerochaeta sp. UBA5836, assembly GCF_002432845.1. NCBI lineage: Bacteria > Pseudomonadati > Spirochaetota > Spirochaetia > Spirochaetales > Sphaerochaetaceae > Sphaerochaeta > Sphaerochaeta sp. UBA5836. The sequence goes on along the minus strand of NZ_DJGW01000071.1, from coordinate 7,922 downwards.
CCATCATCCTGTTGATGATGCAGCTTGAAGGCGAATCGCTCGAAGAGACCGCGTATACCTTGGGCCAGGCGATCAAGTATGAGGTTGAACGAAATACCGGCTGCATGGTGGCTATCGGCATTGGTTCGTTGGTCGAGCGAATCGGAAGCCTGTCCCAATCATATGCCGATGCGGAAAAAGCGATAAAATTTACCGTTAAATCGGGCCAGAACCTGATAATCGGAATACATGACCTGAACGCATCCTCCGAAATAGATTTCTTGAAACTGGACGGAAGCCCTATCGCGGAACGGCTCAAATATGTGAAGAAGTCGGGCATTCATGAGATCATCGCCCAGTATATGACCATGATAGGCGATGATCCTTTTCAGACCACGCTCATAAGCTATTACCTTTTGTATGATCTTATGGTGGCTATATCAAGGATCATTGATGAGCTGGGTGGTGTTGTGCAGGAAGTCATCCCATGGTCGTCCAATAAGACACAGCTGACCGAGATAGCCGCCTCGAAAGAGACCTTCTGTGACGGGGTGAAACTAATTTTGGATACGTTCATTGATTTCAGGGAATTGAAGTCGGCGGGGAAGTACTATGAAATGATTCAGAAGGCAAAGCAGTACATAAACCTCCATTTTGCCGACCAGGATATTTCCCTGCACTCAGTGGCGTCGATCGTCTCTGTGAGTCCAAACCATTTCAGTACCATCTTTTCCCAGGAAACCGGTGAAACCTTTATAGAATACCTTACCCGGGTCCGTATCAATAAGTCGAAGGAACTCTTGCAGACGACAGCGCTCAGAAGCGCAGACATCGCCTACGATGTAGGATTTGGAGATCCCCACTATTTCAGTTACATTTTCAAGAAGCATACAGGCATTTCCCCCCGGGAGTTCAGAACCGGAAGCAAATGCCTGA